>JAICVT010000106.1 GCA_025935235.1 Ktedonobacterales bacterium
ACATCGCTGGCGCGCCAACCATCGTGGAGGCCAGCGGCAATCCCTACATGTGGTATAGCCGCGTCTCGATCTACACAGGCCTGCCCGATGTGCTAGGCTGGGGCAACCACGAGTCGCAGCAGCGCTATCCCGATGAGGTCTGGGCCAGGCAGGGGCAGGTGACGAGCTTCTACGCTACGCCCGACCCGGCGGTCGCGCGCGCCTTCCTGCGAGACTATCATGTAGGTTATGTCTATCTTGGGCAGATGGAGCTGACATGCTATATGACCAATAGCGCGGGACAGTGCCAGGCGCTGCCCGCCGATGGGCTGGCCAAGTTCACGGCGCTGGTCAAGGCGGGCGTCTTGCGACCCGTCTTCCGCGACGGCTCGACGACAGTCTTTCAGGTGGTACGGCCATGAGCGGCGTAGTAGCGTGGTGGTTCTTGATCGAGGCGCTTGGGCTGATCGGCGCGCCGCTGGCGGCGACCGTGCTGCGCAAGCTGCCTGATCGCGGCTGGGCGCTGAGCAAGCCGCTGAGCCTGCTGACGCTGGGCTGGCTGGTCTGGTTCCCGCTCTCGGTGTTTCAGTCACTCCCGTTCAGCCGCGGCTGGCTGATCGGCACGCTGGTCGTCTTCGCGGCGGGCAACGTGGCGCTGCTGGTCTTCGTCCGCCCGACGCGTGAGGCGCTGCTGACGCTGGCGCGCGAGTCGTGGGACTACCTGGCGCTGACCGAGGCGCTCTACGCGCTGGCCTTCGCGCTGATGATCTGGGTCCACTCGTTCACGCCCGCCGTGGTGGACACCGAGAAGTTCATGGATGAGGCGTTCCTCTCGGCGATCTGGCGCGCGCCACACCTGCCGCCGCCCGATCCCTGGCTGAGCGGCTACAGCATCAACTACTACTACTTCGGCCACTTCCTGATGGCGATGGTCGCCAAGCTGCTGGGAACCGTGCCCGCGGTGGCCTTCAACCTGGCCATCGGGGTGATCTTCGCGCTGGCGGCGGTGGCGATCTATGGCGTGGCGACCAACATCGTCGCGGTGGCGCGCGGCCCGGAGCGCGCGCTGGCTCCGGCGGCGCTGGCGGGCGTCCTCTCAGTCATCCTGACGCTAATCGCAGGCGATTTCAATGGCGCGCAGGTCTGGGCGCAGAACGCCGCCAAGGCTGTCGCCGCCGACCCGGCGCTGCACGGCTCGATCTGGTCGTGGTGGTCGCATCGCGAGCTGTGGCCGACCTACGACTGGTGGTCACCCTCGCGCGTCTCGCCCAACACGATCAATGAGTTCCCGGCCTTCAGCTTCATCCTGGCGGATCTGCACGCGCATGTGCTGGCGCTGCCCTTCGCGGCGCTGGCGGTGGGGCTGGCGCTCAACCTGCTGCTGGCGCGCGAGCGTGGGCTGGCGCTGTTTGGCGAGGCGGCGATATGGCCACTGGGGCTGGTGGTCAGCGCGGTGACGCTGGGCGGCCTCTATGTCATCAACGGGTGGGATCTGCCGACCTATCTGGGGCTGGCGCTGCTGGCGTTGGCCATCCAGCAGTGGCTGGCGCACGACCGCGCGCTCTCGCGCGCGCTGCTGGCCGATCTGGCGCGCTGTGTGGCGCCGCTCGTGGCCCTCGTCTTCCTGCTCTACCTGCCGTTCTACCTCACCTTCTCATCGCCATCCGAGGGCATCGGGCTGGTTCCGGGCGATCAGCGCACGCCCGTTGGCTACATATGGGATATCTTCGCGCTGCCTGCCTTCCTGGCGCTCTCGTATCTGGCGCTGCGGCTGGGGCCGTGGCTGGCGCGGACGGTGGCGCCCGACCTGGCACGCAGTTTCGCGCCCGCCACACAGACGCGACTGCTGCGGCGGGTGGCCAGCGTTCCCAGCGCGGCGCTGGCGGCGGTTCCGCTGCTAGCGCTGGCGCTGATCGGCTGGCTGACCCGCCAAAGCGTCGTGTGGACACTCTTCTGGGCGGTGCTGGTCGTCGCGCTATGCGCCGCGCTGATCCTGTGGTGGACCGATCTGCACACGCTCTTCACTGGCGGCGAGGCGCCCGCGACCGAGCGCGCCAGCCGCGCCGATGTGATGTGCATGCTGCTGGTCGGCGTGTCGGCGGGGCTGCTCGGAATCTGCGAGGTGGTCTTCCTGCGCGACGTCTTCGCGGGTGGGCCATTTGGGGCGCTGGCGCCCACCTTCCGCATGAACACCGTCTTCAAGTTCTACTATCAGATCTGGCTGCTGCTGGGCATTGCAGCGGGGCCGCTGCTGGTATGGCTGGTGGCGGCGGTGGGGCGCGCGGCAAGCGCGGTGGTCGCGGTGCTGGTGGGCGGCGAGACCACATCGCAGGCCGCGGCGCAGGCCGTGACCGCGCGGGAAGCTGACGCGCCAGTCGCGGCGCTGGCGCTGGCTGGCGCGGTCGGAAGCGATGACAGCCTCTCCGACGAGAGCGTGATCGTGGAGCGTTCGTCACTGAGCGTCCCAGACGCTCTGCCGTCATCGCTCACCTCAGATGGGCCGCGGCGACCCGTCGGCAGTGTGGCGCGCTGGCTGGCGCTGGGCGGCGCGGGACTGTGGAGCGTGGCGCTCGTCTGGCTGCTGCTGGCGGCGATGATCTATCCCATCCTGGCGGTGGCGGCGCGCTCGCAGAACCTGACCGCGCCCCGCTCGCTTGACGGCACGGCCTACATGGCGCAAGATGCGATGAATGCGGGTGACGCGCAGGCCATCGCCTGGCTGAACACGCACGTCAGCGGCGACCCGATCATCGTCGAGGCGGCGCTCTACAACGAATACACACATCTGGGACGCGTCTCAGCGTTCACCGGCCTGCCCACGCTGATCGGCTGGGGCGGACACGAGGAGCAGTGGCGCTACAACTGGCTGGCCCAGCCGGGGCGCGCCAATGTGCTGGGCGAGCGCCTGAACGCCGTCAAGCTGATCTACACCAACGACAACGATGCGTTTGTCCTCTCGCTGCTCCACAGCTATCGGGTCAGCTATGTCTACGTCGGCGCCGCTGAGCGCCAGACCTACGGCGCGGATGTGGATCACTTCTCCAGCTTTCTCAAGCCCGTCTACTCACAGGCGGGTGTGACGATCTATGCGGTTCCAGGCGCGTCCGCCGGGTAGGTTCGGCGCGCAGCTATGCAGGCAGGATGGGAGTCTAGAGTTATGAGCGCTCGCCGTCAACACAAGCGCCCGAAGGCGCGCGTCCAGTCGGCCAGCGGGTCGCCCGCGGCGCGCGACTGGCAGGGGCAGCCCGCGCTCGCGTTCGCCGCGCCACAGGGGCCGCTGGCGACCACCGCGCCCACGCGCCCGGAGCCAGCGCGGCCCGCCAGCGACGACCCGCCAGAGATCTCCACGCTGGCCGGGCCATCGGCATCGGAGGCGCTGGCGGTATTGCTGGCCTGGCTGCGCACGCTGCCGATCAAGCTGTGGGGCTACCTGCGCACTCGTACTCCGGAGCAGTGGGCGTGGGTGGCGGTTTTGGTGATCGCGGCGCTGCTGCGCTTCTGGGATCTCGGCGCCAAGCCGCTACACCACGACGAGAGTATGCACGCCTTCTATTCGCTGCTCTTCGCGCAGGACCCCTCCTCCTACACCTATGATCCGCTGCTGCATGGGCCGTTCCAGTTCCATGCCGAGGGGCTGATGCTCGCGCTGATTATGGCGGCGCAGAATCTCTTCCACGTCAGCAGCCCTGGCAATAATCCGTGGATCAACGATGCCACCGCGCGCATTGTGCCAGCGCTCTTTGGGCTGGGCATCGTCGCGCTGCCGATCGGGCTGCGGCGCGAGCTGGGGCGGCTGGGCGCGCTGGTGGCCGCGCTGCTGCTGGCCGTCTCGCCCTCGTTCGTCTATTTCTCGCGCTTCCTGCGTGAGGACATCTACTTCAACTTCTTCATGTTCGCGCTGGTGGTCTGCGCGGTGCGCTTCGCCACCTCGCGCAAGATGGTCTGGCTGGCGCTGACGGCGGCCAGCGCCGTCCTGGCCTACGCGACCTTCGAGGGCTTCTACCTGACCATCGCCATCTTCGGCGCGTTCCTGGCGGCGCTGGTGGCGTGGGAGCTGGCGTATCCCGCCGCGCGGCTGCTGCCCGCCGAGCTGGATGTCGTTCGCGAGCGGCTGCCAGAGCGGCCGCTACCCGGACCGCTCGGGCGTCTGCTGCCCAGCGGGTTTGGCGAGCGCAGGCGGCTGCTGCTGGGGCGGCTGATCGCGCTGCTGGCGCTGGCGGGCATCGGCGCCGGGCTGGCGGCGTGGGGGCTGCACACGATCAAGACGCTCGGCGCCTTCATCCAGACGCACACCAAGGTGGCCGACGCGCAGGTGGCGTCGCTGGAACAGCGCACTGTGCTCGTGCTACTCTACGTCAGCATCGCGCTGGCGGCGCTGGTGATCCTCTCGCTGCTCTGGCAGATCACGCGCGAGAACGCGCTGTATGCGCGCGAGGAGCGGCTGGCGCAGAGCGTCCACGATCCCTTCGACTCCGCCGATGGCGACTCCGAGCTGGACGAGTTCGACGCGGCGACAGAGGAGAGCTGGGTGGACCGCGTTGATCGCGTCGTCTCGGCGCCAGGGCGCGCGCTGCGGGCGCTGCGCAGCCGCGCCGACCCGGAGACGCAGCCCTTCCTGCGGCTGCTGCTGGGCATCCCGTGGACACAATGGTTCGTGGCATTCGTCGTCGGCTGGATGATCTTCGCCGGGCTGTACTGGGAGTTCCCGAATGTCGGGCGCTCGCTCGGTCAGGGCTTCGTGGATGGTATCGGCAAGGGCGTCTGGCAGGGCCTCTACTACTGGCTGCAGCAGCAGGATGTGGCGCGCGGCGCGCAGCCGGTCTATTACTACTTCCTGCTGATCCCGCTCTACGAGCAGCTGGCGGTGGTCTTTGGGCTGGCGGGCGTCGTCTACAGCCTGTTCCGCCCCACGCGCTTCCGCCTGTTCCTGGTGTGGTGGTTCGTCGGCTCGCTGGGCATCTATTCGTGGGCCGGCGAGAAGATGCCGTGGCTGGTGATCCACATCCTGCTGCCGCTGATGCTGCTGGCGGGCGTGATGCTGGCGCTGGCGCTGCGACGCGGCTGGGCGGCGGCGCGCGAGCTGACCGATGCGCTGGCCAGCGGCGCGCGGCCACGGCTGAGCTGGCGCGCGGGCGGGGCGCTGGCCTCCGCCGCGCTGGGCGTGCTGCTGCTGATCCCGATGGTCCACAGCATGTATCTGGTGACCTATCAGGATCCGGCGAATGGGCCGCTGGAGATGATGATCTACGTGCAGACCACGCCGGATGTGGATACGGTGATGGCCAAGATCAATCAGGCCGACCAGAAGCTCCATGGCGGGCGGCATCAGCTCAGCGTGGTAGTCGGCGCGGGCGAGGAGTGGCCGTTCTACTGGTATCTGCGTGACTACTGGATGCAGCCGCATCCCAACACCTATGCCACGTTCGACCCGACCAGCCTGCAGACGATCAACCCGGATGTGCTGATCCTCTATCCGACCGATGCGCAGGTCTTCATGCAGGCGCACCCGACGGGCTATCACGAGAAAGAGTACGCGCTGCGCTCGTGGTTCGATGAGTCCTACAAGCCGCAACTGGCGTGTCAGACGCATCCTGGGATGAAGTGTCCGGCCAACGTGGACTATGCCTTCTACGGCAAGGGGCTTGGCCCGTGGCTCAGCTACGGCTCGACTCCGCCGCCGAACGCTACGTTCAACGCCGGACGCGCCGCCTCGCGCCTGTGGAACTGGCTGTGGGTGCGACAGCCGCTCGGCTCAACTACCGGCCCCTACTACGATTTCGTCTTCATCGTGAAGGATGGCCTGCCCATCCAGCCGTAAACGACCTCACCCCCAACCCCCTCTCCCACAAGGAGAGGGGGCTTTTGTATCTCTCTGTGCTCCCGCGGTGTTGTATCACTGAAGTGAGCGCAGATGTGATCGAAGGAGTCTCGTTCACTGTGCGCGCCGACAGGAGGGATACATGGCTATCGAAGTCGTCAATCTGGCCCAGAAGTTTAGCGCGTTCACCGACCGCTGGAGTCCGAAGATCGCGGGCGAGCTGAATGACTCCTACCTGAGGCTGGTCAAGCTGCAGGGCGAGTTCGTCTGGCATCAGCATGAGACAGAGGATGAGCTGTTCCTGGTCGTCAAGGGCCAACTGACGATCAAGCTGCGCGACCGCGATCTGGCGCTCTCGGAGGGCGAGTTCGTCATTATCCCGCGCGGCGTCGAGCATTGCCCGGTGGCCAAGGAGGAGGCGCAGGTGATCCTGCTGGAGCCAAAGACGACGCTCAACACCGGTGATGCGGTGAGCGAGCGCACCGTCAGCGACCCCCAGCGCATCTAGCACTGGGGGCAGGAGTCTGCACCCGGTGGCGATGGGGTTCCCGTGTTGCCAGGATAGTCGCGCGGGGCGAACCCTCACCCCAACCCTCTCCCAGAGGGCGAGGGAGCAGGAGCGTGGTCAGCGTGACGACCGTAGCTCCCCTCTCCCGCACAGCGGGGGAGGGGCTGGGGGTGGGGGCCGCTTCCGGCCGCTCTCATTCGCTTGCGGGCGGCGGGCGTCGCGTGGCACAGTGAAGCCACACCGCTGCGTCCATCCCCACCGTCACCAGAGAGTGCAGGCGACCGTGCCGCGATCTTCGTTTCCCTATCCCCTGCTGCGACTGCGCCAGGGACGCGACTACTCGCTCAGCCAGGGGCATCCGTGGGTCTTTTCGGGCGCGTTTCTCGACCTGCCGCGCGATCTGCCCGCTGGGAGCGTGGTGGATGTCACCGCCCACGATGGCCGCTGGCTGGCGCGAGGCCACCTGAACGCCGCCAACAGCCTGGCGTTTCGCGCGCTGACCCACGACCGCGACGAGCTGATCGACGAGCGCTTCTACGTCCAGCGTATTCAGCGGGCGCGGGCGCTGCGGGCGCTGCTGCCCGCCGATGTCACCGCTTACCGGCTGATCCACGCCGAGGCGGATGGGCTGCCCGGACTGATCGTGGACCGCTACGACCACTGGCTGGTGGCGCAGTTCCACACGGCGGGCGCCGAGGCGCAGCGCGAGGTGATCATCAATGCGCTGAGCGTCGCGCTCGGCCCCGGCGCGGTCGAGGGCATCGCCGCGCGCGACGACATTCGCGCCCGCGCGCGCGAGGGGCTGGTGGTGGGCGGCCCAACGGTCGCCTGGGGGCTGGTCCCGGACGAGATCGAGATCCACGAGCTGGGCGTGCGCTATCTCGTCGCCCCACTGACCGGCCAGAAGACTGGCTTCTTCCTCGATCAGCGCGACAAGCGCGCCCGCGTGCTGGCGCTGGCCCCACACGTGTCCTCGCTGCTGAATCTCTTCGCCTACACCGGCGGCTTCGCGCTGGCCGGGCTGGCCGGCAATCCCACGCTGCGCACGGTGAACGTCGATTCGTCCGCGCCCGCGCTGGAGCAGGCGCGCCGCAACTATATGTTGAATGGCGTCGAGCCGGAGGAGCCGCGCCACCGCTTCATCGTCAGCGAGGTCAACCCGTGGCTGCAGCGGGCAGCAGAAGACGGCGAGCGCTTCGATCTGGTGGTGGTGGACCCGCCCGCCTTCGCCAAGAACCTCAACCAGCGCGACCGCGCGCTGCGCGCCTACGAGCAGTTGAACGCGCTGGCGCTGCGCACGCTGGCGCCCGGCGGTCTGCTGCTGACCTGCTCCTGCTCCGGCGGCGTGAACGCGGAGGAGTTTGAGGGCGCGGTGCGGCAGGCGCTAGGGCGCGAGCGCCGCGCCGCCCGGCTGATCGCCAGCTTCGGCCCCAGCCTCGATCATCCCACTCTGCCTGGCTTCGGCGAAGATCGCTACCTCAAGGCGCTGCTGCTCAGCGTGGACTGATCCTGGTGTGCGGGGCGCTCGGCGCGCTCGCGCAGCCAGAGCGAGACATGCGCGGGGCGCATCGTCTCATCCACCGCCGAGACCAGATGATCGCTCAGGTCGCGCAGGTTGACATCGTCGCGCAGCGCGTCGGCGAAGGAGGCCAGCGTGCGCGCCGCATTGTATTTACGCCGATAGAAGCGCAGGTCAATGAACGTCTGCAAGCGACGGCGCAGCGGCTGGAAGAGCGCCGCGATCACCAGCGTCGTCAGCACAACACTGACGGGCGACTGCTCGGCGCCGTTCGCATGCGTCAGGCGCGCGACGACGCTCTGGCTGCCCACCACGCCGACGAGGTAGACCAGCGCCAGGATCACGCTCAGCGAGCCGTAGACCAGCGTGCGATTGACCAGCAGATCAATATCGTAGAGCCGGTAGCGCAGGATGGCGACGCTGAACGAGACGGCCATGATGACGATCATCAGGGCGCTATCGGGCAGCGCCAGCAGGGAATAGAGCGAGTCAGGCCGCTGCAGCGCCGGAATCCAGATGGCGGGCTGCCATAACACCTGATTGGCGATGATCGTCAGGACGAGACCGTAGAAGCCCCACTTGCTCTGCTGGCGCTGCTCCGGGTTCGAGATGCGGCGGTAGCGATAGATCTGACTGCCCAGCAGGAACGCCAGGCCCAGCACGCCAACCACTTCGGGCAGCGCCACCAGGACGGCTGGAGCGGTTCCGTCATCGGGAGCCGGTGACGGCAGCAGCGCCAGCGACATGGCCACGATGACCAGCCACAGCCAGCGCGGCTCGAAACGACCGCTGGGGAAGAGACCATAGAGCAGGAACCAGCTGAACAGGCTGGCATTGCTGGCGAGCGCGCGGAGTCCATCCAGGCTCGGCGGAAGTCCTACCAGCAGCGCGGTGAAGTTGGCGGGCATCAGAATCAGCGTCAGCGCCAGAAAGAGCGCCATCCAGTCATCGGAGCGCCGCCAGATCAGGACAGCCGCGACCACGACGACCAGCGCGACACAGCCGACGCTGATGATCGCCGTGATGACGGCCAGATCGTGTGGCGTGAGGCCAAGCCGGGCCAGTGGCGCGATCTGCTGTGGCGTCACAGCGCACTGGCTCACGATGTTGGCGCATGGGGTGGCCAGCTGGGGGATGAGTCCGGGCAACGCGACCAGATAGAGTGCGAGGGTCAGCCCAATCGCGGCGAAGACGACGGCCCGCGCGAGCAGCAGCCGTCGCCCGCGCAAGCGCGTATCGCCGCGGGCGGAGTCTGCTGCTGAAGCGAGGGATGAGGCGGGGGCCACAGTCTCCATCTCTCAGGCGCTCCTCAACGAATTGGCCAACTGGTCATGCTCGACCTTGTGGCCATAGCATGAGACGCCGGGCTGGCGCCTGTCTGAAGCATACGCGCGGCGTCTGCTTCAGCATGAGCATAATCGCGTGGCAACCGCGCATCGCCAGGGCACGCTGAACAACCAGCCCGCGAGCCAGCCCGCGAGCGTGGGCCAACGCCGTCAATGTCTTGCGAATCGTGCGGCGGAGGAGTATACTGCGCATGCTAGCTCATGGCAGTCCACTGGCGGCCAGAGCGCGAGACGTCTGGCCTGAGCAGGCGTCGGAGTGGTGGAGAGGAGCGGGTGGCGCATGTCCATGTCCCCGGCGCCGTCAGGGTCGGCGCAGTATGGCGCGCAGATCGGCGAGTTCCCTGGCAGCCCCATACGGTATCTCGCCATTGTCATCGGCGTGATCGCCCTGTTCATGGGCATCACTGGCAATGTCATCATAGGCGGCGGTCAGTGGGATACTTCCTCCCGCTGGGTTCTGGCCTTCTTTGGTATTGTCCTGTTCGTCGCATTCTACCTGAAGCTTCGCGGCGCGCAAGCGCGACTCTACGAGCGCGGTTTCGTCGTCGCTCGCGCGGGCAAAGAGACCAGCGGCCACTGGCAGGACATCGTCAGAATGACCCGACAAACCAAGCAGTGGCGCTTGTTCTATCTTATCCCCATCCCGGGAACCGTCTCCCATGAGTACACGGTATACCTGCGCAGTAGCGACAAGTTCGACATCACCGGAGAGTATTACACGAACTCCGAGAAGATGGCCGACGAAATCCAGCGGCAATGGCGACAGGCGCGGGCCGCCAGCGCCAACGCTCCAGCATCCTAGCGGGAAAATCGCGAGATGCCGCTCGCGGCAACATATCCGCATCACCTGCTCGATCCCCAATAGCCGCTGGTCCGTGGCTCGCCCCGTCCTCACGCCCGCGCGCCTTGACACGAGGCAGGGGCTGGTGTATCGTGATGATGCGCTCCTGAGGCTTCGCGGCTAGGAGCGCACACCCTAGGTGGGTAGCTCAATTGGCAGAGCAGTGGTCTCCAAAACCACCGGTTGGAGGTTCGAGTCCTCTCCCACCTGCCCTCGTAAACCCCGAATAGATCATACGTCGCGCCCCGCTGGCCGTTGCTTCCTCACGGCTCCAGCGGGGCGTTGCATCGTTTCCAGGGCGGAGAGCAGGGAGCCAGGTCGCTCACAGCGCGGCGTTGGCGCGTAGTGTGCGCGCTACGTCGAAGGGGTCGCTGGAGATGACGCTGCTGCCGAACAGCTCCAGCGCGGCGATGTCGGAGGTCGGCGAGAGCGGGGCGCCACGATCCACGAAGCGCGCCACCAGCGGCACACGCGACCACCCCACCATGCTCTCGTTCACCTCGAACGGCGGCCCGTAGAGCGCCACGTTGAAGCTGCGCACGCCCATCACGCCCAGCGCCACACGCAGCGTCTCCCACAGCGGCGCGGCCATCCGTGAGAGGTCCTGGATCTGCGCGCCAAACGCCAGCAACGTCACCTCGCGCTCCTTGACCGGCGTGAGCGAAGCGAATCCCGCCACGGCGTGCGCTGGTGTGGTGCGCAGCCCCAGCGCCTCGTGAACCTCGGCCAGATCGGAGAAGAAGTCGCCGCCCGTCTCGATGTGATAGCGCTCGGCGGCGGCGCGCTGGCCCTCGACGCGGGCATGCGCCATGCTGTGGCTCAGCGTCATCTGCGCGTGCCCGTGGATCAGCGAGGCGCCCGCGCGCCACAGGCAGTTCCAGAGCAGAAAGAAGTGGCGCGCCGCTGGGTCGCTCTGCCGCGCCTGCCGCGCCCACTCCAGCGCCGTCGTCAGCAGATCGCTCACCTGCGCCTCGTCCAGCGCGAGCGGATCATGGCGGGCGAAGATGGCGACGCTGTGCCAGCCGTCAGCTTTGGCGACATTGGCCGCCGTGACCGTCTGCGCGCCACGCACACGCCCGAAGCTGTCGGCGGGGGTGCGCGTCTCGGGCTGGCAGAAGTCGTCGCCGCGCGCGCCCTCGATGCGTTGGCGCAGCTCGGGCGGGTCAGCGGCAGGCGTGGCGCTGGTGGTTCCCGCGCCGGGCCGTCGGCTGCGCAGCGGGTTGAAGGTCGCGCCCTCGAAGGTCCAGCGGTTCATCACGCGGACGATGCGCTGATGGCGCGTGGCGGCGACCGAGCCGAACGTGCGCTCCAGCCACGGCTCCATCCCTGGCGGAGGTTCGATCTCGCCCTCCGTCACCACCACCTGAAACAGCCGCTCGGCCAGCGCCCGCTCGCGCTCTGGCAGCGCCGCGATCAGCTCCGGCAGCCGGTCAATCGTCGCCTCGCGTGCATCGCGTCCATCGTCCATGCTTCGCCTGCTCCCTCAAT
>JAICVT010000008.1 GCA_025935235.1 Ktedonobacterales bacterium
GCGGCGCGACCTTCAGGCAGGATGTCAATGGACCACTCCGGGCGTCCTTCAAGCTCGAAGGCGTTCCGCAGCAGCGCCGCGACATGCGGATCATCCTCGACAATCAGCACGCAGGCCGGGGCGGGCGTGGGGATGAGCGCCGAGTCGCATGCGGGCGCCTCGTCGAGCGCGAGCGCGCCCACGATCTGTGCCGATTGGCTGGCGACGGGCGTGATGTTGGCCTGCGGCGTGGGTGGGACGAGCCACACCTGGCCGCGTCGTCGTGTCTGGCGTCCCAATCGGCTCGCCATCACGCCGCCCGGTCGTTCGTTAGGAGCCTGCGTCTTCTGCATTGGTCTCCTCTCCCCCACCTGGGTGATCGCCCACCAGCGGTAATCCTCCACCGCGTTGAGCCGCTGTGTCGTGGCAGGCGCCAGTGAGCGGCTCGTCTGCTGCGGAGTATAGCATGGCTGCCTGCGGCGACTCAGCATTCCAGTACTAACGGACTGGCGCGGGGCGAGGCTCATCTATGGGCGGCGAGCATGCGATGATAGAGACGCTCATAGATGGCAATCATGTCAGCCAGCGCGAAGTGGCGCGCGACGCGCTCGCGGCAGGCGGCGCGGCTGAAATGGATGGCCTGCGCCACACTGTCAGCGGCTGCGGTGATGTCGCCGCGCGGGACGAGCGCCCCCGTCTCGCCCTGGGTCACGATCTCGCGCAGGCCGCCGCTTTCGTAGCCGACGACGGGTGTTCCCGTGGCCAGCGCCTCGCAGGCCACCAGGCCGAACGGCTCATCCCACAGGGATGGCACGAGCGCTACCCGCGCGCCTCCCATCAGACGCCAGACCTCCTCGCGTGGCAGTGGGCCGAGATACGTCAGTTGGCTGGGGTGGGCGATGAGCAGCGGTTGGATGCGCGCCTCGAAATAGGCGTGATCGTAGACGCCGCCGAGGAGGAGAAGGTCCAGGCCCGCCAGTAGCGCGATCTGGACAGCGTCCTCGACGCCTTTCTCCGGCGTGATGCGCCCGGCGTAGAGCGCATAGGGGCTGGGCGCGGGCGCGGCGAAGAAGGGGATGGCGCCGAGATCGAGGCCATTATAGATGACTTCATCTATCCGGCAGACATCCGCATAGCTGGCGGCGCAGGCGCGGGAGACCGTGACGAGCCAGGGTTGGTCTGGCGCGCGTTGCTGGCGTGTGGGCGCCAGCGCCCCAAGTGTGGCGCGAATCGCTGGCACGACAGCGGCCACATGCAACGTGTGCGCCACAGCCATCGGCAGGAGCTGCGCGAGGCGAAACGCTGGCTCGTCATAGGCGTGCGCGTGGACGAACTGATGGCGCGGCTGGCGCGCCGCGATGGCCGCGATGGCGCGCTCGAAGGCCTCCTCGACCGCCGCGTCTGGCGACTCCAGCGGCTGATCGGGACGCGCGGCGGCAAAGTCGGTGGGGCGCATGCGCTCTGGATCAACTGCGATCTCGACCAGCGCGACACCGGGCAGCGCCCGCGGATCGGTTCCCTGCGCGGCGTAGAACGTGACGCGGTGGCCGCGCGCTGCGAGCCCCACCGCCAGATCGCGCGCCATCGCCTGGGCGCCGCCCAGAAACGGCTCGCGGATCGGCGAGACCAGCGGCGCCAGCATGGCGATGTCCAGCGGGCTTGAGTGAGTGGCGTCGTCGGTGGTCATGGCGGCGCGCCTACGAGACCCAGACCGGCGCGCCGTAGTCGCTGATGCGCGACCCACGCAGCGACCAATCGAGCAGCTTCGATCCCTGGACGGTGAGCGAGAGGACATGGCCGCGCCGCTCGTCCTCGCCCCACATCTCGTCAAAGACGAAATTGCCGAGACTGTAGACGATTGGCTTGCCGCGATAGCTGGACGACGGCTGGATGACATGCGGATGCGCGCCGATGACAAAATCGGCGCCTGCGTCAATCGCCACACACGCCATCGCCTCCTGCTCGGCGGACTCGCTCAGGTGATATTCGATGCCCCAGTGGGTGAAGACCAGCAGGAAGTCGCATTGGGGGCGCAGCGCCCGAATGTCGGCGGCCATCAGGGCGGGGTCGAGCCAGGCGTGGCCGGGCGAGCTGGCGGTGGCGGCGAAGCTCAGCGGCTCGATCTGGCAATAGGCCAGCAGGCCGATCGTCGTCGAGCGCAGCGTGCGGATGACGGGCGTATGCGCCTGGGCGAGAGTCATGCCACCGCCCAGCGGGGTCAGGCCGTGGTCGGGCAGATGGCGTAGCATGTCGGCGAAGGCCAGCTTGCCGTAGTCGCCGCTGTGGTTGTTAGCGACCGAGACGATGTCGTAGCCCGCCGCCGCGACCCGCGCGAAGCCCAGCGGAGGCGCCTCGAAGGTGTATTGCTTGGCCTGGGGTGCGCCGAGTGTCGAGACGACGCATTCCAGATTGCCAATGGTCAGGTCGAAGCCGCCCAACCAGTCGGCGACGCCATTGAAGGGGTAGCGGTCGCTGGTCGCGCGGATGTGATCGCCAACACTGCGACCCAGCATGATGTCGCCTGTGATGGCGATGGTGATTGGTCGCGTGTCGGGCGTCGCGGTCGGCGCGGTGGTGGGCGCAGGCGTCGGCGTAGCGACCGCCCGATGCGCGGAAGGCGAGCCACAGGCCGTCAGCAGGCTCGCGACCGGACCACTGGCCGCCAGTACGGCGCCCACCCGCGCGGCGTCGCCGATCAGCGCGCGGCGCGAGCGGGTGAGGGCGCCTGGCTCGCGCGGGTTGCGATCACCTGTCTCCATCCGCGGCCCCTCCAGAGTCGCCGCGCGTCTCGCGCGTCTCGCCGTCGTCACGCATTCGAATAGATGCGCAGGTTCGTTCCGGTGAGCGGGCGAGCGTCTGGCCCGACCAGAAAGAGCAGGATGCGCGCCAGCTCATCGGGCGTCATGTCGGGCTTGAGGTGCGGAGCGGCGGCGCGCAGCATCTCGGTATCCACCGCGCCGGGGCTGACGGCGATCACCCGAATGTGATGCGGGCGTCCCTCCACCGCCAGAATCTCGCTCAGCCCGGCGACGCCATACTTTGAGACGTTGTAGGCGCTCAGGCCGGGAAATTTCTCGACCTCTGGCACGCCAGAGAGCGACGAGAGGTTGACGATCACGCCGCCACCGCGCGGCGCCATCGCGCGGAAGGCCTCGCGGCAACAGAGAAACGCGCCGCGCAGGTTGACGCCCAGCACATGATCCCAGGTCGCCGTGTCCATCTCGATGAAGGGCGTCTGCGCCACCGCGCCCGCCGAGTTGACGAGGATGTCGACCGGGCCGAGCGTCGCCGCGACCTGCGCGAAGACCGCCTGAACGCTGGCCTCGTCGGCGACATCGCAAGGGCAGGCCAGCGCCACGCCACCCCGCGCCTGGATCGCCCCGACATTGGCGGCCAGCGCGGAGGCGTCGCGAGCGGCCAGCGCCACGGCGGCTCCGGCGGCAGCGAAGGCGGCGGCGGTCGCCTGCCCGATGCCCCGGCTGGCGCCCGTGACCAGCGCGACCTTGCCCGCCAGCGACACGGGCGCGCTCAGTTTGTCCTGATTCGCTGGAGTCGTCATGCGCGTCCTCTCAGTAGCTCTACGATGCCGCTGACGACAGTATAGCCCTGAGCGTCCAGCGAGTGAGACAATTGAGATGATGCGGCGCGCAGATGCGTACGGGAGCCGAGCGGCGGGGGAGAGCAGGCAATGGACATACCGATCAACGGGACGATTCTGACCAAAGAGACGGGGCTACATGCGAGCTTCGAGGGGCGCGACCAACCGTATGTGCGCTGCGTGGTGGCGCGGCTGGATGATCCGCGCCGCCATGCCGAGACGCGCATCGTCGGCGTCGAGGACATCGCGCAGCAGGTGGGCGATGTCATCCATCTGGTGGCCTACCGCGTGGTGACGGATCGCAACGCGGGCGTTGTGCGCTTCGATTGCCGTCTGGTCTCGTGACTCCAGCGAGGAAAGCGAGTGGAAAGGATGACGCCGTGCGACAACCGCCGTTGTTCGGCCTGCTGACCGATTTTGGCCTGCGCGATGGCTACGTCGGAGTGATGAAGGCCGTTGCGCTGACAATCGCCCCAGGCGCCCAGCTGGTGGACATCTCGCACGAGGTCGCGCCCCAGGATGTGGAGGGTGGCGCCTGGACGCTGGGGATAGCCTGGCGCGCGTTCCCCGTGGGGAGCGTGCTGCTCTGCGTGGTTGATCCGGGCGTGGGCAGCGCGCGGCGCGCGGTGGCGCTGGAGGTGGCGGGGCGCTGCTTCGTTGGGCCAGATAACGGCCTCTTCACCTATCCGCTGGAGGGTGAGTCGGAGGTTGGGGCGGAGCGCTGCGTGACGCTGGACAATCCGCGCTATCACCTGCCGTCGCCCAGCGCGACATTTCACGGACGCGACATCTTCGCGCCGTGCGCCGCGCATCTGGCAAGCGGAGTCGCGCTGGAGGCGCTCGGCTCGCTGGTGGATGTGGCGACGCTCGCGCGGCTGCCGATCGCGCTGCGTCCGGCGTGGCGCGGGGATGCGCTGGTGGGGCGGGTGGCGCATGTGGATCATTTTGGCAACCTGATTACCACCATCGGGCCGCGCGAGACGCGACTGGCGCTGGCGCATCCATTGGCGCGAATCTCGCTGGGAGCGTGGACCATCGGCGCGCGCGCGACCCATTTCGCCGCTGGCCCACAGGATGAGCCATTCTTCTTGCAAGATAGCTCTGGCGCGCTGGCCATCGCGCTGCGCGACGGCGCGGCAGCGGCGCGGATGGACGCGCGGCGGGGCGACGAAGTGACGCTCTACGGGTTAGATGGCGCGTCGCCGAGCGCGAGCGACGTTGGAGAGCGAGGCGGCTGATGCGACTGTATTTTCTGCGCCATGCCCACGCGCTGGCGCACGCGGACTGGCAGGGCGAGGAGGCGGCGCGCCCGCTGACCGACAAGGGGCGCGGGCAGGCGGAAGGCGCGGCGAAGGGCCTGGCGACGCTGCGACCCGGCTTCGAGGCGATCATCTCCAGCCCGTATATCCGCGCCTATGAGACCGCGGTGATCGTCGGGCGAGTGACCGGACTGCCGGTAGCGACTGACGACGACCTGACGCCGGGATTCGATCTGTCGCGCCTGGATCATGTCCTGAGTCTGCGCCCAGAGGCGGATGGCATCGTGCTGGTGGGGCACGAGCCGGACCTGAGCCAGCTGGCGCGGGAGCTGGTCTCGCCAGCGGGTGAGTCCCCTGTAAAAGTGGAGCTGGCCAAGGCGTCGTGTTGCCTGGTGGTAACGCCGGCTGATGTGCCGGGTGGCGCCAGCGCGGCTGAACTGAAAGGCCGCTGCTCGCTCGCATGGATCCGCTCCTGGCGCGAGCTGGAGGCGCTCGCCAGTGGCGCGCCGCCAGCCGAGTGAGCGGCTGCGTGCGACGCGCGAGCGAGCCGACCGCGAGCGCTGGCGCCAGAGTTGCGTTACTCGACCGTACCGGCGCGCACGTAGCGTCGCACTCAGTCGAAGGAGCATACTCATGGCGCTAAATAATAGCGATGTCGCCAACCCGCAGGCGTATCCGGGCGCGGCGTTCGAGGCCGACCATGAGGAAGGACGCTGGTGGGTTCCAGAGCGTATTGATCTAGCGCCCGCCCCGGCGCAGCGCGCCGCGCCCGCCCGGTTCGATGTCGTCACCGCGTCGTTCGAGTTCCCGTGCTCGCTGATTGACGCTCGCGCGCAGACGCTGGTCGAGAGCGCGCGGCGCGACGGCGAGCGGCACAACATCTCGCTCTGGCGAGCGGCCCTGCGTGCGGCGCTGGAGCAGCTCTCGCGCGAGGCGGCGCACACGCCCGGCCTGGCGACCTGCGGGGCGCTCTTCTGGGATCGCGTCGGCGAGGTCTACCGGGTCGCGGTGACGTTCGAGCTGGCGCGCCGCCACTAATTTCGCCACTCATTTGTCCCCCGAACGGCCAGCCCACGCCCGGGTTCGCCGCTGGTCTGGTATCATATGAGAGCCAGGCAGGCGGCGGCGCCGGGGTAGTATAAGAATTTCTTTGAGAAGCGATAAACCCGACTAGGTATATCGTTGCCTTCGCGACATGGCCTATGCTATACTCCTTCTGGTATGCGTAGTGAGGCGCAAACCGATGAAGAACGACAAGCAACGACGCTCGAAGCAGAGTGAATGGGCGGCATTCGGCCTGATTGGTCAGGTTGGCCTCTACATCTCTGTCGGCGCCCTTCTGGGGATCGCGGCGGGTCTCTTCATTGATAGCAAGTTGAACTCCTCACCTGTAGCGACACTTATCGGGCTGCTGCTTGGCCTGGCCGCTGGCATCTACATGGTCTATCGACTGATCTCCTCCCTGGAGTGAGCGGGAGCGAGCGCAGGGCGGTACTGGCGGGGGGCTGAGCGCAGCAGAGGACGAAGGGAGAGCCTCCGTGCTCTGGAATCTGCCACATATCCAGATCGCCCCCGACCTACTGTACCCTGGAGCCCCTATATTCCTCACCAACACCTTCATTCTCACGATTGTGAGTGCGATCCTGGTGGCGATCCTCTTCTTGATCGCTGCGCGCAAGCCCAAGATCGTGCCGGGGTGGTTCCAGAACTTCATCGAGTGGGTCTTCGAGCAACTGCTGAACCTCTGTGAAGAGGTAGCGGGTAGAGAGAACGGCCGCCGCTTCTTTCCCTGGGTTGCGACCCTCTTCTTGCTGATCCTCTTCGCCAACTGGTGGGAGATCATCCCCTTCGTCGAGTCCATCGGCACAAAGACGACCGAGGCGCCGGGCTGCGCGGGTGTGATGCAACAGGGCATCCTGCTGACCGGCCAGTATTCTTCATGTTTCGTGCCGTGGCTCAGACCGCCTTCGACTGACCTGAACCTGACGGTCGTGCTCTCGATCATGACGATCGTGCTGACCCAGATCTATGGCTTCAGGATTCTCGGCTGGAAGTTGCAAGTCAGCCGCTATATCAGCCTGAAAGAGGGGCCGATTGGCCTGATCGTCGGCATCCTGGATTTCTTCCTCGAGCTGCTGCGGGTGCTCTCACTCAGCTTCCGTCTCTTCGGCAACATCTTCGCTGGCGACGTGCTGCTGCTGGTGATGTCCTTCATCTCGGTCGGCATCGGCGCCATTCCGTTCTATTTCCTGGAGGCCTTCGTCGGGTTCATTCAGGCGTATGTCTTCGCCTTCCTGGCGCTGCTCTACTTCACGCTCGGCACGACCGTGCATGGAGGCGAGGAGCCAGAGGAGCAGCACCTGACGGAGGTATCACACGCATCGCGGCAGCGTGTGGAGCGCGGACTGGGACACGAGGCCACCCCCGCGACACCCGCGACTCCGGCCACGCCGAGCGCACACTAAACCCATCCCTGTGGCGCGCGGGCAGGTCAGGCGCCTGCGGTGACGCGCCAGAAACCGTCAACACTCTTTCCGTGCGCGGCGACTTGAACTGTCGCGCCGTCAGCGCTGGGCGCTGGCGACATCTACGACAGCCGGTCGGTTGGCCGGCTCCTACATGCCCGTTTGAGGAGGCGTATTGTGCCGAATACCTACTATGACCTTGCAGCCGCTCTTGCCATAGGCCTCGGCGCGATTGGCCCTGGCATTGGCATCGGCCTGGTGTCTGGCCCGGCGATGAGCGCGATGGGCCGCAATCCCGATGCCGCCAACCTGATCCGCACGAACATGATTCTCGCGATCGTGTTCGCCGAGGCCATTTCGATCTACGCGCTGGTGGTGGCGCTGATCATCCTCTTCGTCGCACACTAGACGCTGGCGCACATGGTGGGCGCGTGGCACGAGCCATGCGCCCATCCCGGCGCCGACGCGCGCGGTCGTGCGCGGTCGTGCGCGGACGAATAGTGAGGAGATGACAAGATGGGCGCATTGGGCATCAACATTGGCTCGCTCATAGCTCAACTCGTCGCGTTTATCATTCTCTTGCTGGTGCTGCAGCGGTGGGCCTATCCAGTTCTCACCAAGACGCTGGACGAGCGCCAGGCGAAGATTCGCGAAGGGGTCGAGAACGCCGAGCGGGCCAACCTGGCGCTGCGGGAAGCTGAGAAGCGGGTCGAGGGGCTGATGAACGACGCCCGCGCCGAGTCGCAGCGGGTGATCGCCAGCGCCACGGTAGCCGCCGAGCGACTCAAGGCCGACATCGAGCAGCAGGCGCAACTGCGCGGTCGTGAGATCGAGCAGCAGGCGAGCAAGCGTATCGAGCAACAGATTGCTCAGGCCAAGGCCGAGCTGCGCGCGCATGTCGCCGATCTCTCGATCGCAGCGGCTGAGCGGGTGATCGGGCAGTCAATGGATTCGGCGACGAACCGCCGTCTGGTAGACGAGTTCGTGTCGCAGTCGAGGGATAGCCTGTGTTAACCGGGCCAGTCGCGCGTCGCTACGCGCAGGCGGTATTTGAGATAGGCGACGAGCAGAAGACGCTCGACGCCTGGCTCGCCGATGTGCGGCTAATGGCAGAGTATTTCACCAACCGCCAGCTCATCTTCATCCTCGGCGAGCCAAACATTCGCTTCGAACGCAAAGAAGCGATTGTGCGCGACTTGCTGGGCGACAAGATTCGCCCGGAGGCGATGGGGCTGGCGCTCACGCTGGTGGAGCGTGGGCTGGTCCGCCTGACGGGGCGCATCCGCGACGAGTTCGAGAAACTGTACAACGATGCGCGTGGTCAGGCGGTGGCGCAGGTCACCTCGGCCATGCCGCTCGATGACGCGGCGCGCGCTTCGATCACCCGCCAACTCGAAACGATGACTGGCAAGCACATCATCATGCGCGAGCAGGTGGATAGGTCGCTGCTGGGCGGCGTCACAGCGCGCGTCGGCGATACGCTGATTGATGGCAGTGTGCGGCGGCGGCTGGAGTTGCTGCGGCGGCAGATCGCGCAGGGCGGCGACATCGGCGGCGATCCGCTGTCCGGGTTTGACGACGTCAAGCCGCTGCTGGATCTGCCGGGGAGCGGCGGGGTGGCGCGGTCTCTGCCAGAGAGCCAATCGGCGGCGGGCGATGCGTCGGCGAATGGCGCTGGCTCTGGGCCGAGCGACAAAGGTGGCCCGTCGGGCGCGCTCTCGCTGTCATCGCAGCAGGAGACCTCGGCGAGCGTGAACGACCGCGCCAGCGAGCAGTCGGGCCAACGTGGCCATAATGGAGCGCGCCACGCGAAACGCGGCAAGGGGCGACGGCGCTAACGTCGCCCAGTCGTCAGCTCTGACGGTAGCACGATCACAGAGGTACTGACAGACACTTTAGGAGAAGAACATGGCTATCGCGGACGAGATTACGCGCGTCATACGCGATCGCATCCAGAGTTTCGAGGGCAAGTCCAGCGAGGCCTCGATGGTCAGCGTGGGCACGGTGATCGAGGTCGCCGACGGCATCGCGCGTGTCTACGGTCTGTCGGGTGTGCGCTACCTGGAGCTGGTCGAGTTCCCCCGCACGGGTCTGATGGGCCTCGCCTTCAACCTTGAAGAGGACTCCGTCTCGGTGCCGATTCTGGGCGATTTCACCCAGATTCACGAAGATGACGAGGTGCGGACGACGGGCCGCATCGTCCAGACGCCGGTGGGCGACCAACTGATCGGGCGTGTCGTAAACGCGCTGGGCGAGCCGCTGGACGATGGCGGCCCGATCAACGCGACGAAGTTCCGCCCGGTGGAGCGCGTGGCGCCCGGCGTCATCACACGGCACCCGGTGGACACGCCTGTGCAGACCGGTCTGAAGGCGATTGACGCGCTGATCCCGATTGGCCGCGGCCAGCGCGAGCTGATCATCGGCGATCGCCAGACCGGCAAGACGGCGCTAGCGATTGACACGATCATCAACCAGAAGGGCAAAGACCTCATCTGCGTCTACGTGTCGATTGGCCAGAAGAACTTCCAGCTTGCGCGTATGCGTGAGATTCTGCGGCAGCACGGCGCGCTGGAGCATACCATCATCGTGCATGCGGGCGCTGAAGATCCAGCGCCGCTGAAGTATCTGGCGCCCTATACCGGCTGCGCGATGGGCGAGGAGGTCATGGAGAGCGGGCGCGACGCGCTGGTGATCTATGACGACCTCTCCAAGCACGCCGACGCTTATCGCAACATGTCGCTCATCATCCGGCGGCCTCCAGGGCGTGAGGCGTATCCGGGCGATGTGTTCTATCTGCACAGCCGCCTGCTGGAGCGCGCCGCCCGCCTGAACAAGGACTACGGCGGTGGCTCGCTGACGGCGCTGCCGATCATCGAGACCAAGGCCAACGACGTGTCGGCCTACATCCCGACCAACGTGATCTCGATCACTGACGGTCAGATCTTCCTGGAGACCGACCTGTTCAATGCGGGCATTCGTCCGGCCCTGAACGTCGGCATCTCGGTGAGCCGCGTGGGCGGCGCCGCGCAGACCAAGGGCATGAAGCAGGTGGCTGGCACGCTGAAGCTCGACCTGGCGCAGTTCCGCGACCTGGCGGCGTTCGCACAGTTCGGCTCTGATCTGGATGCGGCGACCAAGCGCAAGATCGAGCGTGGGCGGCGCCAGCAAGAGATCATGAAGCAGAAGCAGTACGAGCCGATGCCCGTCGCCCACCAGATTATGATCATCTATGCCGCCAGCAATGGCTACCTGGATGATGTGCCGGTCGAGAAGGTCGAGGAGTGGGAGAAGCAGTTCCACCTGTACATGGATGCGAACCACTCCGACCTGATCAACACGATCGTCGAGACGACGGTGGTGAACAGGAAGAACCTGCCGCAGGAGGTCTTCGACCAGATTGCGGCGGCCACGAAGGCGTATAAGCAGACGGCGCCTCGCTAGCGCGCGGTTCCGGCGCTGGCGGATGACTCGGCGACAAGCCGCGGCGCTCCGCCAGCGCCGGTAACAGGAGAAGAACATGGCGTCGACACAAGAGATCCGACGACGTATCCGCTCGGTGCGGAATGTCGCTCAGATTACGCGCGCCGTGCAGTTGGTGGCGAGCAGCAAGATGCGCCGGGCGCAAGAGCGCGTGACTGGCTCGCGCCCCTACGCCGAGCAACTCGCCAAGCTGCTCGCGCGGGTGGCGGCGCAGGCCGATGATCTGAGCGAGCTGCCGCTGATGCAGCAGCGTGAGATCAAGCGCGTGCTGGTGGTCGCGATGACGCCAGACCGCGGCCTGGCGGGCGCGCTGAATAGCAACATCAATCGTCGCGTGGCGCAACTCTCGCAAGAGTTGCGGCGCGAGTACAACAATCCGACGATGCCGATCACCTTTGTGGCGGTGGGCCGCAAGGGGCGCGACTTTCTGACACGCACGCGCCAGAATCTGCTAGCGGAGTTCACGGGCCTGGGTGATCACCCGAAGCCGGCTGATGTGCGAGCCATCGCGCGCACCGTCACCGACGCCTACATCAGCGGCGAGGTGGATCGCGCGCTGCTGGTCTATCCGAAGTTCGTCTCGACGGTAACGCAGACGCCGACGGTGCTGCAACTGCTGCCCGCGCAGGCGCCTGAAAGCGAAGAGACCGAGGGCGCGGGGCCGCAGTACATCTTTGAGCCAGACGCCGAGACGATCTTCGCCGAGCTGCTGCCACGCTATGTCGAGACGCAGATCTATCAGCCGCTGCTGGAGACGATCGCGAGCTTCTATTCGGCGCAGATGCTGGCGATGAAGAACGCGACGGATAGCGCGAATGACCTGTTGGCTGACCTGACACTCACCTACAACAAGGTGCGTCAGTCGGCGATTACGACACAGATACTCGAAGTAGTCTCTGGCGCGAACGCGCTGCAATAGAGGCCGCCACAGCGGCAGGAGTGAGCAATGGCTAGCGCCACGACGACACGCACCAAGGGGACCGTGCGGCAGGTGCTGGGGAACGTGGTTGACATCGAGTTCCCCGCCGACAAGCTGCCGTCCATCTACAACGCCATCGAGACGCAGATTACGACTGGCGGCCAGTCCCATACGCTGACGCTTGAGGTCGAGCAGTTGCTCGGTAACAACATCGTCCGCTGCGTGGGCATGGGGCCGACCGACGGCATGCAGCGCGGGCAGGACGCCTGGGACACCGGCGGCCCGATCACCGTGCCAGTTGGCCCGGAGACGCTGGGTCGCATCTTCAACGTGCTGGGGCAGCCGGTGGACAACAAGCCCGCCCCGCAAGATGCGCCGCGCTGGCCGATCCATCGCCCGGCGCCGGGCATCGAAGACCAGGCCACCGCGACCGAGGTGCTGGAGACGGGCATTAAGGTCATTGACCTGATCGCCCCCTTCATGCGCGGCGGCAAGATCGGCACCTTTGGCGGCGCGGGTACGGGCAAGACCGTCATCATCCAGGAGTTGATCAACAACATCGCCAAAACGGCGTTGAAAGGCGACGCCAACGCGAACGGCGCGGGTGGCGGTGGCCTCTCGGTCTTCGCTGGCGTCGGCGAGCGTACCCGTGAGGGCAACGATCTGCTGGAGGAGATGACATCGGCGGGCGTGCTCGACAAGCTGGCGATGGTCTTTGGCCAGATGAACGAACCGCCTGGCTCGCGTCTGCGCGTGGCGCTGACCGGCCTCACCATCGCGGAGTATTTCCGCGACGAAGAGGGCCGCGACGTGCTGCTCTTCATTGACAACATCTTCCGCTTCACGCAGGCAGGCGCGGAGGTATCGGCGCTGCTGGGGCGCATGCCGTCGGCGGTGGGCTACCAGCCAAACCTGGCTGAGGAGATGGGCCAGCTTCAGGAGCGCATCACCTCGACCAAGAAGGGTTCGGTCACCTCGATGCAGGCGGTCTATGTGCCGGCTGACGACTACACTGACCCAGCCCCGGCGACGACCTTCGCCCACCTGGACTCCACGATCGTGCTGGAGCGCGGTCTGGCGGCGCGCGGTCTGTTCCCGGCGGTGGACCCGCTCGGCTCGACCAGCCGCATCCTCGACCCCAACGTCGTCGGCCAGGAGCACTACGACGTGGCGCAGGAGGTGAAGCGCGTCTTGCAGCGCTACAAGGAGCTGCAGGACATCATCGCCATCCTCGGTGTGGACGAGCTGAGCGAAGAGGACAAGCTGACCGTGACGCGCGCGCGCAAGATCGAGCAGTTCTTCTCGCAGCCGTTCAATGTTGGCGAGGCCTTCACTGGCCGCGCTGGCCGCACGGTGAAGCTGGCCGATACCATTCGCGGCTTCAAGGAGATCCTGGAGGGCAAGTACGACAACATCTCCGAGGTGTTGTTCTACATGGCTGGCCCGATCGAGGACGTGGTGGCGGCCGCCGAGAAAGAAGCGGCAGCGGAGCGCGACGCCTCAGCGCGCTAGCGCGGAACGCTGACCGAGCGCTCGCGGGCTGGGGTTCTCCTCGGTTCCTGTGGGCGCTCGATGAGCGGGTTGGAAAGGGAGACTGAGCATGTCTCAGCGTGCGCTGCTACACGTCACCATCATCACGGCGCAGAGCAGCGTCTTCGAGGGCGAGGCCGAGGCCGTCAATGCGCCGGGCAGCGATGGACGCATGACGATTCTGCCGCGCCACGCGCCGCTGCTGACCACGCTCGACCTGGGCGAACTGCGCATTCGCGAGCGTGGCGAGGAGCTGAGTATCTTCGTCGCCGGGGGCTTTCTGGAGGTCAACGATAACGTCGTCACGATCCTGGCGGATGAGGCAGAGCGCGCCGAGAATATTGATGAAGCGGCCGCCGAGGAGGCGCGCAAGCGGGCGCAGGCGCGTGTAGAGGGCGCCAGAGGCGACCAGGGCGCCGAGGCCGCGGCCATCGCCGAGCTGGATCGCGCCGTCGGGCGGCTGCGCGTCGCCGAACTACATCGCCAGCGCGGCGGTCGACGTCGCCCACCACGCGAAGAAGACCAGATTCTCCAATAGGCAGCGGCAGGCTGCGATTGGCCGCGGACGAGAAGCCCCTTCACCGTGTTCATCAGGTGAAGGGGCTTTGCGTTGGCTGCGGGGAGGGCGGTCAGGCGCCTTTGTACTGGAGGCCCTTGATGCGGGCGAGCAGGCGCAGGCGCGCGTGCAGCAGGCGTGAATCGAACGGCTTGACCACGTAGTCATCGGCGCCCGCGCTGTAGCCCGCCACGCGATCTTGCACCGATGAGCGGCCAGAGAGGAGCATTAGGGGCAGGCGCTCGGTCTGGGGGCGCCGCCGGATGTCCACGCAGAGCGAGATGCCGTCGCCTTCCTCCAGATCAACCTCGCTGACCACGAGGTCAGGCTGATCGACGGCGATCAGCGCCAGCGCCTCGCGCTGTCCACTGGCGAATTTCAGCGCGCAGTGGCCAGCCAGCGCCTGTGCGACGCCCTCGCGCGCGCTGGGATTGCTTTCGACCACGAGCACTCGCATATGAGGCTCGGCGCTCGGGCCCCACGAAGTGTGATTGACCGCCACGCCCGTTTCTCCCCTGGTTGGTTCCGCATATCACGCGTGTCGTAGGTATACGACGTATTACCTGGCGAACTGCATCAATAGCTAGCCATTTGGTGGGTCGTCGCTGGCTCGCTCGCTGGCGCCGCCATCCTCCGCCGCTGCATCCGTCGTTACATCTGCCGTTACATCTGCCGATTCATCGTTGGCCAGCTCGATCATGCGCTGCTCGCGCTGCTCCTGCGTGATGCCCATGACGCGTCGGAGCGCGGCTGCCAGCGCGGCTGGCTTGGTGGTCTTGGGCAGATATTCATCCACGCCAGAGAGCAGCCCGGTGAGCTGCTGATCGGGCTGGTCGAAGGCGCTCAGGATGATGAGCGGCGTATGAGCGGTGGCGCTGTCGCCGCGGATCGTGCGCACCACCTGATAGCCATCGAGTCGCGGCATGCGCACATCTACGATGACGCAGTCGGGCTGCTCGTCATAGAACTTTTCCAGACCCTCCACGCCGTCGCGGGCCGTGACGATCCGGCTGTAGCCCATGCGCTGGAGCGCATGCACGATGTATTCGACAATCACCTCAGTGTCATCAATCACGAGGATCTTTTGCTGGTACGATGGATCGGGCTGCGCTGCGACACTGCTCGCGTCTTCCATATGTGTTCTCTCTCCGGCTGGCGCGGCTGGGCGCCGGTAGTGGACGCCCTACAACCGCTGGGCCTGCACAGCAATCGTGCAGGCCCCTCAGCGTCTCACAGTGTAGCACTCAGGCGGCTGGCTCCTGTGATGGCGCCGTCCAAAGTACTAACGTGGGCGCGGCCCATTTGTCGCTGTCTCATTCCGCTCTCCGCGAAGGTGTCAGGATAGCGCCCGTTGCGGCATAATGTGCTACGAGGCGTCGCGAGCCGCGCTTCCAAATTGGCGGTGATCTGCTGGAATGCAGCGTGTAGTGAAGTGTCCACGAGAGCATCAGGGAGGGAGACGATGAGCGACACGGCGATGCGGCACGGAGGCGGGCGAGCGGGTGATCGCTACTCGCGGCAGACACTCTTCGCGGGCATTGGCGCCGATGGCCAGCGGCGGCTGGGGGGCGCTTCGGTCACGATCATCGGCTGCGGCGCGATGGGCAGCGCGCTAGCGAATAATCTGGCGCGCGCGGGGGTCGGGCGCCTGCGCATTGTTGACCGCGATTTTGTCGAGACCAACAACCTCCAGCGGCAGACGCTCTATGACGAGGCCGACGCCGCCAACGCGACCCCCAAGGCGGTCGCCGCAGCCCAGCGGTTGCGCGCTGTCAACAGCAGCATCCGGGTGGAACCAGTGGTGAGCGATTTCACCGCTGACAACGCGCTCGATCTCCTCGATGGCGTTGATCTGGCGATGGATGGCACGGACAACTTCGAGACGCGCTATCTGCTGAACGACGCCAGCCTCAAGCTTGGCATCCCCTGGATCTACAGCGGCGTGATCGCGGCGTATGGCGTCAGCATGACCGTGCTTCCGGGCGAGACCGCCTGCCTGCGCTGCGCCTTCCCTGAGCGCCCGCTGCCCGGCACGACGCCGACCTGCGATACCGCTGGCATCCTCAATGGCATCGTGGCGGCAATCGGCGGCGTCAGCTCGACGGAGGCGCTCAAGCTGCTGGTCGGCTCGGATAAGCTAGCCAAGGGCATCTTCTGGATGGATCTATGGGAGAACCTGACGGAGCGGATCGAGCTGCCGCGTCAGCCCGACTGCCCCGCCTGCGGGCTGCATGAGTACGAATACCTCGACTCCGCGTTGACGGAAGACAGCGCCACGCTCTGCGGCCGCAACGCGGTGCAGGTGCGCCCAACACAGCGCGGCGGCGCGCTCGATCTGGCGGAGTTGGCGCGGCGACTGGAGCCGCTGGGCGAGGTCGCCACCAACGAATACCTGCTGCGGGCGACGCTGGATGGCTATGAGTTGACGGTGTTTCCTGATGCGCGCGCCATCATCAAGGGGACGGATGAGCCAAGCGTCGCGCGGACGATCTACGCTCGCTACATCGGCGCATAACGGCGCTCGCACTAGTGGGCATCTGAACGACCGATCGGGTTTTGCGGCGGTTCCTTGCGCTATGCGCTGAGCGTGTTGCACAATTTTACGTATGAGGCCGGGTATGGGATTCGCGCGGCGTACATTTCCTCGCATCCTCGCACACGCCGCTGGCACTCGCATGCCGTCGGCACGTTGGCTTAGCGCAAGGAGTGGCCGCGAGCGCACGCTCACGGTGGACGCCCCGGAAAGGCGGTAACCATGGCAGGGTTCGACCCCAACAACATCCTCCAGAACGCGGAACAGCAGGCCAAAGACAAAGCGGACAGCGCGATTGACGAGCTGGCCTCCAAGGTACCAGGCGGCGAGCAGCTTGCCCAGCAGGCCAAGGACGCCGTCAACCAGGGGATTGATCAGGCGGGGCAGGCTGGCATGCAGCAGGCGGAGCAGCAGCTCGGCAACGTCCCCGGCGTGGGCCAGCAGCTCGGCGGCATGCTCGGCGGCCAGGGCGGCGACCCGAACACGGGCAACCAGGGCTCCTGACCGGCAGCGCGGCGATGACGCATGCCTCAGCGGGCGTGCGCCTTCGCCGGGCGCGACCAGGAGTCGCCAGTAGCGATGCGGCGTGGCAGAGGGCAGCCCCTCCGCTGCGCCGCATCGGCCATTTCGCGTCATCCCGCGAACGTTTGGGTTATCTTGATGGCTTGGGGTAGCCGCATCCAGAGGAGGCGCCTGGCATGGACAAGGCTTCGATTGCGACTGCGATGCAACAGGCAGGACTAGCGCAACTGGCCCCGACGCTCGACCAGCTCATTCTCAACTCGATCCGCCTCTCGACCAATCCCTCGTATGAGACCGCCATTAAGCCTGGGCAGTCGAAGCTGGGCGGCCTGCCTGATCTGCCGCCGGGATCGGCGTGGCCCGCGCTGAAAGGCGCGCCGATGGAGTTCATCGCGCAGATTCAGCTTGCCGACGCGCATCCGCTCGACACGGCGGGCGTGCTGCCCGCGCAAGGGCTGCTCTCCTTCTTCTACGATAGCTCTCAGCAGACCTATGGCTCTGATCCCAACGACCGCGCCGGGCTGAAAGTGCTCTATTTCACCCAGGCGTCGAGCGCGCTTCAGCGCACCGACGCGCCGGCTAGCCTGCCAGCGCAGGGCCGCGCCCGCGTCTGCTCGATCGGCATGAGCGACGAGCTGACGCTGCCTCAGCGACCGAATCTGGAGATCGCCGGATTGCAATGGACCGCCGACGATCAGGAGCGTTACGACAACGCGCTGCAGCAGCTCACCAGCGCGGAGAAGCATCCGATCTATCGCCTGCTGGGGCATCCTGATACGATCCAGGATGACATGCGCTTGCAGTGCCAGCTCGCGGCGAACGGTGTGGCCGACCCCAGCGCGGCGCCTGACCGCGTGAAGCAGTTGACACCGGGAGCGAACGAGTGGATATTGTTGCTTCAGGTAGACTCCGATCCCAGCATCGGCATGCAGTGGGGTGACGCGGGTATGCTCTACTTCTGGATTCGCCGCGAGGATCTGGCGCGGAAACAGTTTGATGGCGCCTGGGTCGTCTTGCAGTCGGAGTGAGTGAGAAACCGGTGATGATCGCGCGGGCAGGCTTGACGCATCGCGGTCGCTGTGATGTTTGGCCGCCCGCCTGTTGGTATGGAGAAAGTTGAGTATGATGGCGAGAGGCAAACCAGCGCCCCGATGGCTCGGCGCGCTCTTCGTCGCGCTGGCGCTAGCGGTGGGGCTGAGCGCGTGCGACGCCGCGTCAACGACGACGACATCGGGCGCCAGCTCGCACCAGTTCGGGGTGCAGACCAAGACATCCGGCTGCCAGGCGCACAATGGCTTGCCCGACAGCGCGTGCACGCCCGGCGCCATCATCGCGAGCGCCACGACCAACCAGATCTGTCAGTCGGGCTATGCCAGCTCCGTGCGCAACGTGCCGACGAGCGAGAAAGATCACGTCTACGCCGAGTACGGCATCGCCAGCCACTTCTCTGGAGAATATGAGGTTGACCACCTCGTCAGCCTGGAGCTAGGCGGCTCCAACGACATTTCAAACCTCTGGCCCGAGCTGGCCAACCCAACGCCCGGCTTCCACCAGAAAGACAAGGTCGAGAACTACCTGCACGACCAGGTTTGCAATGGCTCGGTCCCGCTAGCCACGGCGCAGTACGAGATCGCCACGAACTGGCTGGCCGTGTATCAGCAGATGGGCGGTTAGCCAGACCGGTTATTCCTTGCGGCTCGCAGAACAGGCGCGCGGTGCCCTCCAGGTTCAGATGGAGGCCACCGCGCGATTTTTTTGCGTCTTTCGCATCCTGGCGCTCAGCACGCTCGTACACTAGATATATCGAATCCTCTATGGCCTCTTGACAAAGACGATAGACAAAGATATATCTAGATATAGCGATGCGTTGTGTATGCTACAGTGTCGCATAACAGGAGAAGCGAGATGGACGGTTCGATGGATCAGATGGATCAGGAGCCGGTGGGAGCGCGGGGCGCATGGTACGGGCCGGAGTCTGGGCCGTGGCAGGCGCCGTGGCAGGCCCGGTGGCAGGCCGGGTGGCGCGGTCCGTGGCAATCTCGATGGAGCGGACCGTGGCAACGCCCCTGGTGGGGGCAGGGTCCGATGTGGGGCCGGGGATTTGGGTTTGGCCCAGGCCGTGGCCCGAGAGGATGGTATCCAGAGATGGGACGACGTTTTCCGTTTGGCGGCGGGCCGGGACCCCGCATGTTCGAGCGCGGCTACCTGAAGTATGCCCTGCTCGATCTGCTGCGGGACCAGCCGAAGCATGGATATGAGATGATGAAAGACCTCGAAGAGCGCACTGGCGGCTTCTATGCGCCGAGCGCCGGGGCGGTCTATCCGACGCTGCAAATGCTCGAAGATCGTGGCTGGACGACCAGCGAGACGGTCGAGGGCAAGAAGATCTACACGATCACCGACGAGGGACGCCGTGCGCTGGACGAGGCGAGCGAGCGACGTGGGCAGCGACGTGGCGGGCCTGGGTTTGGGCCTGGGTTTGGTCCCGGCTTCGAACCTGAAGATGGGCCGGAGTTTGGGCCAGAGTTCGGTCCGCCCCCGCATGGCCCACACCATGAGCATGGGCCGCATGGGCATGGCCGACATCACGAGCGGCCAGAGGGTCCACCGCCGCCGCCACCGGGCGGGCCGTGGGGCTGGGGTGGTCGCGGTCGCGGTCGCCCGGGCTTCGGGCCGGGATTCGACTGGCGCGCCCAGCCGGAGGCCCACGAACTAGCGCAGCAGGCGCGCGAGCTTGGCCGCATGTTCCTGCTGGCGGGTCGTGAGTCAATCAATCGGCCAGACCGCATCGCGAAGCTGCGCGAGATTGTCGAGCGCACCCGCGCTGAGCTAGAGGCGTTCGTGGCCGAGGCGCGCGGCGCGTCCGGCTGGGGCGCCTCGGCAGGTAGCGCGGCGGGCGAGTCATCCGCTGGAGCGAGCGAAGGCGCCGGAGAGCGGTCAGAGTCGCAGCCAGGGCCAGAGGGGCCGGTTGAACAGATCTAGCGGTCGGCTTCGAGGCGAGCGCGCCAGATACGACGACTCCGCGACACGCAACCTGCGCCAGCATTTGATGGCTGGCGCAGGTTGGCGTTATCTTTTGAGAACGAGTGAACGAGTGAACCCGAGAGCAAAGCGCATAGCGATCAGGCGCGGGAGATAACGGCATGATGCATGGCATGGGTGGTGGCGCCGGACGCTATCGTCGGCTGATGAAGTCGCCCAGCTTCGAGGCGCCGCAGCGCAAGGCGGACGCGCGCACGGTGCGGCGGGTAGCGGCCGCGTTCCGACCGTATGTGCGCGACGTGGCCGTCGTGCTGGGCGCCATCGCAATTGTGAGCATGCTGGGGCTGGTCAATCCCTACATGCTCAAGTTCTCGATCTCGATCGGCTTCGGTCAGGAGAACTTCCGCGCGCTGGCGGTTTTTGTCGGCATTATGATTGTCACGCCATTGATCAGCAGCCTGATCGGCGTCGGCCAGACCTATCTCAACACGCGCGTGGGCCAGCATGTGATGCGCGACCTGCGCAACCAGCTCTACGCCCACCTGCAGAACATGCCGCTGAAGTTCTTCACCGACACGCGCACAGGTGAGATCCAGTCGCGCATCTCGAATGACATCGGCGGCGTGCAGAGCGTGCTGACCGATACCGCGACTTCGACCGTCTCGAACGTGACGATTGTGCTGGCCACCGTCGTCGGCCTGCTGGCGCTCTCGTGGCAGTTGACGCTGCTCTCGCTGGCGCTGGTGCCGCTCTTCATCTTCCTGACCTATCGCGTCGGCAATGTGCGGCGCGAGATCTCGAAGAATACGCAGATGTCATTGGCCGAGATGACGGCGGTGGTCGAGGAGACGTTGTCGGTCAGCGGCGTGCTGCTGGCGAAAGTCTTCGGACGCCAGCGGCACGAGATTCAGCGCTTCAAGGGCGAGAACGACCGCTATGTGGCCCTCCAGATTCGACAGCAGATGGTGGGCCGCTGGTTTATGATGTTCATCTCCACGTTCTTCTCGATTCTGCCCGCGCTGGTCTATCTGCTGATGGGCTACATGTCGTTCGGGCAGGGGCAGCACCCGTCGCCACAGCAGATCAACGAGACCATCGGTACGCTGGTGGCCTTCACGACGCTTCAGACCCGGCTCTACTTCCCGATTGGCCAGCTCTTGAGCGTGCAGATCGAGATTCAGGGCGCGTTGGCGCTCTTCGATCGCATCTTCGAGTATCTGGACATGAAGAACGACCTGATGGAGAAGCCTGACGCGATCAGCCTCGATCCACACACCTCGCGCGGCCAAGTGGAGATGGACAACGTGACGTTCCGCTATCGCGAGGACCTGGAGCGACCGACGCTCGATGGCGTGTCATTCACGATGCGCCCCGGGACGCTGACGGCGCTGGTGGGGCCGAGCGGCGCGGGCAAGACGACTATCACCTATCTGCTGCCGCGGCTCTATGATGTGGACAGTGGCGCGGTGCGGATTGATAGCCACGATGTGCGCGATCTGACGCTGGAGTCGCTGGGCACAATGATCGGCGTGGTGACGCAGGAGACCTATCTCTTCCACTCAACCATCCGCGAGAACCTGCTCTATGGTCGCCCCGACGCGACCGAGGAGGAGCTGATCACGGCGGCTAAGGCAGCGGCCATCCATGATCGCATCATGGAGCTGTCGGAGGGCTACGATACGGTGGTGGGCGAGCGCGGCTATAAGCTCTCTGGCGGCGAGAAGCAGCGCATCGCCATCGCGCGGGTGATCCTGAAGGATCCGCGCGTGCTGATTCTGGATGAGGCGACCAGCGCGCTCGATACGCACTCCGAGCGACTGATCCAGGCGGCGCTGGAGCGGCTGATGCAGGGCCGCACGACGATTGCCATCGCGCACCGCCTCTCGACGATTCTGGCGGCGGACCAGATTCTGGTGGTGGACCACGGGCAGATCGTGGAGCGCGGCACGCATACCGAGCTGCTGGAACAGGGCGGTCTCTATGCGCGGCTCTACAACGAGCAGTTTGCCAGCGCCGCCGAGGTGGCCGAGTTGAGCGCGATGGACGAGTTGGCTGCCGTCAACGAGTAGGCGACCTCACCCCCAGCCCCTCTCCCGCGAGGTGAGGGGGAACGCGTTAGAAGACCATAGGGGCGGTCCAGCTATAGATGCGGGGCCGCCCTTCGTCGTGCGCAGGTGGCTGGGCGTCACTGGCGGCGAGCGATAGGCGCATGACGAGGTCGTCGTCTTCGGTGGGGAGGCCGATGGAGTCGTAGAAGGCGCGGATGGCTGGCTCGTCGCCACGGCCCACCGTGATGTAGGCCTCGCCGCGCGCGAACTCGTCAGGGATGCGGCGCTGCTCGGCCCGGGTCGCGGCCAGCGTGAGCGCGGCGGCCACGCGATCGTCGGGCGCGACCAGCGGCCCCAGGCGAATGCCGGTCCACGGCGGTTCGAGCTGACGGCTGAGCGCGTAGCCGAGCGGACGGCGCGACGCATCGTGTAGGTCGCGGGCGATGTAGAGCGCGTAGCTATCCTGCGCGGCGAGCGCCTCCAGCAGCCCCAGGCGGTCGCCGCCGAACGCGGCCAGATCGAGCGCGGCGACGCTGGCCAGCTTCTCGGCGGACGCCTGCTCGGCGGTAATGCCGCCTGCGAGCGCCGCAAGCCGCTCCTGCCGCAGGTCGCGCAGCGGGGCGTGGGCGTCCCACGAGACGGCGACATCCTCGAAGCCGAGGCGGCGATAGAGCGGACGCCCGGCGGGGGTGGCGTCGAGCCAGACCTCAAGCACGCCCTGAGCGCGCTGCCACGCGATGGCGTGCGTGGTGAGCAGGCCGCCCAGCCCGCGCCGCTGAAACTCCGGGCGCACGGTGACGTTGCCGATCACGCCGACTGGGCCAGCCGCGATGGCGCTCGCGCTGGCGACGGGCAGCTCTGCCAGCCCCTTCGCGGTGACGCCTAGCGAGCGCGCCCGCACGATGAAGATGCGCCCACCCTCCCACGCCAGCGTCGCTCGCAGCAGTGGATCGCTGCGCCGCCAGCCCATCTCCACTCGCAACAGTGCGAGTGGCTCGATGTCGGCGAGAGTGGCGCGTTCGATCTGGGGCGCGGCGATCACAAGCTCCTCCTATGACAAACCAGGGGCGAAGCGCATGCTTCTATGTTATACCATCGCCCATCTGGGTCGCGAACGAACTTGCGGTTTGGCGCGCGAACAGTGGCGCGAACGGTGATAGAATCGCGATTCGCGGCCTGTTTCTTTGATTGACAGACTTTCCGGGGCCATGTTACAGTATCAGATGGTAACCTTGACGAAGGCTCACGACGACTCACAGCGCACATCCGCGCGACGACGCGGCGGGAGATGTTGAGATATGCCTGAATACGCTCCAGCGCTCATCTTGCTTGGGCTGGCGCTGTTGTTTGGCGTGGCGACTATCGGCGCGACATTCGTGCTGGGTCCGAAGCGCCCGACGCCAGAGAAGCTGGCGCCCTATGAGTGTGGCATCGAAGAGATCGAGGCGCCCAGACAGCGCTTCCCGGTAAAGTATCTTGTCACGGGCATGCTGTTCATCATCTTCGACGTCGAGGCGGCCTCGGTGCTGCCCCTGGCGATTCTGATGCGCAAGCTGCAGGTGATGGGGTTCGTCGAGTTGCTGGTCTTCGCCATCATCCTGGCGGTGCCATTCATCTATATCTGGCGCAAGGGGGCCTTTTCATGGGAGTAGAGCCAGAGGCTGAGGCCGAAGCCACGACGCCGCGTGTCAATCCGTGGGCGCCCGTGCAGTACTACAGCAATACCCAGGCGCCGCGACTGCCGCGCGGACTCTCGCAGCCTGAGGGCGGCAATATCCTGCTGACACAGGTGAACAAGCTGATAGACTGGGGGCGCAGCTCCTCGCTCTGGCCGGCCACCTTCGGACTGGCCTGCTGCGCGATCGAGATGATGTCGGCCAGCGCCTCACGCTGGGACATCTCGCGCTTTGGCGCCGAGGTGTTTCGCGCCAGCCCGCGCCAGGCGGATCTGATGATCGTGGCGGGACGGCTCTCGGTCAAGATGGCTCCCGTGATGCGGCGCATCTATGACCAGATGCCTGAGCCAAAATGGGTTATCGCGATGGGCGCATGCGCATCTTGCGGCGGCGTCTTCAACAACTACGCCATCATCCAGGGCGTGGACAAGGTCGTGCCGGTCGATGTGTACGTGCCGGGCTGCCCGCCGACGCCTGATATGCTGCTGCAGGGCCTGAACGTGCTGCAAGAGAAGATTCGCAACCACATCCCCAACCCGCCCGACCCGCTGGACTTCGGGGCATCGCGCTACCTCGGCAGCGAGGACTGAGCGCGCGATAAGGACCCTGACAAAGGCCGCACCAAGGGCCAGTGGGCGATCAAGGGGAGACAGGCGCAGGAAATGGCAGACGAGGTACAAAAACAGGGCGCGCCGCTGCTGGCCACGCCGGTCAATCCGCTGGCGGAGGCGACGGTGGCGCTGCTGAACGATCGCTTCAGCGCGGGCGTGCTGGCTGTGGTAGAGCATCGCGGGGAAACGACCGTGACGCTCGATGTGGCGAGTCTGGTGGAGGCGTGCCGCGCGCTACGCGACGCGCCGACACTGCGCTATTCGCTGCTGGAAGACATCACGGCGGTTGACTGGCCGGAGCGCGAGCCGCGCTATGACATCGTCTATCAGCTCGTCTCCATTGAGACACTCGCGTCCATCCGGCTGAAGGTTCAGGTGGGTGGCGAGGATGATCCTGACCCGGAGTTGCCATCGGTGATCGGTGTATGGCCAGCCGCCGATTGGTTTGAGCTGGAGATCTACGATCTCTTTGGCGTGCGGTTTAGTGGACGCGACGACATGCGACGCATCCTGATGCCCTCGGACTGGGTGGGGCATCCGCTGCGCAAAGACTATCCTGTCACGGGGTTCTCGCTGCCTGATCCGCATTGGGGTGGCCAGGTTCCGCTCGATCAGCCCTTGCCGCCAGGGATCGGCGATCTCACGCTGCGTACTGCGGATGGCTCGGAACAACCGAATCTCGCCCAGCGCAGCGAGGATAACGCCTGAACGCGCGACATGCGGCGCACGCATCATGCGCGCGCCACTCAATCGGTGATACGCCGCTGGTAAGGTGATAGAGAGATGCAGCTAGAAGACTCGGCGCGGCCCGCCGCGCTGGAGGTCGAAGATAGCGTGCGCCTGGACGACCAGACGCGCCGTGACACCATGACGATCAACATGGGGCCACAGCATCCGTCCACGCACGGCGTCTTGCGCCTGATTCTGACGCTGGATGGGGAGACCATCGTCAAGGCCGTGCCAGACATTGGCTATCTGCACACTGGCATCGAGAAGACCGCCGAAGCCAAGAGCTACTTCAAGGCGCTGGTGGTCACCGACCGCATGGACTATCTGGCGCCGCTCTGCAATAACTACGGCTATTCGCTCGCGGTGGAGAAGCTGCTGGGCATTGACGTGCCGCCCAAGGCGCGTATCGCC
>JAICVT010000522.1 GCA_025935235.1 Ktedonobacterales bacterium
ATGTAGATCTCGACGCCGCTGGCGACCATGCTCATCGCCTGCTCTGGCTTCGTCGCCAGTTTGCGCTCGATCTGTGGCGGCTCCGTCGCGGCGAGCTGCTCGATCAGCGCGGCTTCGCGCTTGAGCAGCGGTGTGCGCTTGCCGCCCGCCAGGATGACCCTGACGCGCGGTAGCTTCGGCTGTCGCTGCTCCTGCCGAACGTCGTTGATCTGCTTGCGCGCGTCGCGGATGCGCGTGATGATCTCCTCCAGCAGCGCGAACTCCTCCTCGGCGATCTCATTGGTCAGGCGAGCGGTCGCCTCAGCGTCCAGGCCGGGCCAACTGGCGACGATCAGCGCGCTGGCGGGCCACTCGCTGGCTGGCTCCTCGGCCCACAGATGCTGCCAGACCTCCTCCGTCAGGAACGGCATGAAGGGGTGCAGCAGCCGCAGCGCCGTGTCGAGCGCCGAGCGCAGAATCCGCGCGGTGTTCTCGCGCAGGCGCTCATCCTGTAGCTGGCGCTTGGCGGCCTCCAGGTACCAGTCGCAGTACTCCGACCAGAAGAACTCGAAGAGCTGGCGGCCAGCCTCGCCAAACTGGTACTCCTCCATCAGCCGCGTCGTGTCGCCGATCAGCCGCGCCAGCCGGCTGACGATCCAGCGGTCGGCCAGCGTCTTCGGCTGCAACGCCTCTGGCGCCGGGATGCCGCCGCCCGCGCCCTCGGTCTGGCCGATGACGAAGCGCGCGGCGTTCCAGATCTTGTTGGCGAAGTTGCGATTGCCCGCGATGCGCGAGACATCCAGCTTGGTATCGTTGCCTGGCGTGCTGGTGGTCAGCAGCGTGAAGCGCAGGGCATCCGACCCATACTGGTCAATGACCTCGATCGGATCAATGCCGTTGCCAAGCGACTTGCTCATCTTGCGTCCGAGCTTGTCGCGGACCATGCCATGCAGATAGATGGTATGGAATGGCGCGACGCCCATGAAGTGGCAGCCCGCCATCATCATGCGCGCGACCCAGAAGAAGATGATGTCGTAGCCGGTCTCCAGGACGCTGGTCGGGTAATAGCGGCGCAGGTCGGGCGTGTCCTCTGGCCAGCCCAGCGTGCTGAATGGCCACAGCCACGAGCTGAACCACGTATCGAGTACGTCGGGGTCTTGCTCCAGCCGCTCGCCGCCACAACGCGGGCAGCTCGTCGGGTCCTCGCGCGCGACGATGATCTCGCCACAGGTCTGGCAATACCACGCCGGGATGCGATGCCCCCACCAGAGCTGGCGCGAGATATTCCAGTCATGGATATTCTCCATCCAGTCGGTGTAGGTCTTGGTGAAGCGCGCCGGAATGATCTGCGTCTGGCCGTAGCGAACGGCGTTGAGCGCGGGGGTCGCCAGCGGCGCGATCTTGACCCACCACTGCATCGAGATCAGCGGCTCGATGACCGTGCCGCAGCGCTCGCAGTGGCCCAGTGGGATGGTGTAATCCTCTTCGTGGTCGAGCAGGCCCAGCCGCTCCAGCTCGGCGACGACGCCCTTGCGCGCGTCGTAGCGGTCCTGCCCGGCGAAGGGGCCAGCCGCCTCGGTCATGCGCGCGTCGAAGCCGATAACCTGGATGCTGGGCAGCCCGTGGCGCTGGCCGATCTCGAAATCGGTCGGGTCGTGGGCAGGCGTGACCTTGACGGCGCCCGTGCCGAAGTCTTTCTCGACGGCGGCATCGGCGACAATCGGGATGCGGCGGTCCATGATCGGGACGTTGGCGTGGCGCCCGATCAGGTCTTTGTAGCGCGCGTCGTCCGGGTTGACGGCGATGGCGGTATCGCCCAGGATCGTCTCGGGCCGCGTGGTGGCGACCATGATGTAGCCCGGCGCGCCAGCCTTCGCTGACTCGCCCGCGATTGGCTCCAGCGGATAGCGAACGTAGGTCAGCTTGCCCGGCGTGTTCTCGACCTCGACTTCGAGGTCCGAGATGGCGCTCTGGCAGCGCGGACACCAGTTGATGATGCGCTCGGCGCGATAGATCAGCCCCTCCTCATACAGGCGAACAAAGACCTCGCGGACGGCGCGCGCCAGCCCCTCATCCAGCGTGAAGCGCTCGCGCTCCCAGTCGGTCGAGACGCCCAGCCGCCGATGCTGGTTCTGGATGTTGCTCTTGTATTGGTGAACCCACTGCCAGACGCGCTCGACAAAGGCCTCGCGCCCGATCTGCTGGCGCGTCTTGCCCTCTTTGGCCAGCGCCTTCTCCACGACATTCTGGGTGGAGATGCCGGCATGGTCTTCGCCGGGAACCCACAGTGTCTCGTCGCCGAGCATGCGGTGGTAGCGGATCATGACATCTTCGAGCGCGGCGGTGATGGCATGCCCCAGGTGCAGCGCGCCGGTCACGTTGGGCGGCGGCATGCTGATGACGAAGGGAGGCCGATCAGG
>JAICVT010000526.1 GCA_025935235.1 Ktedonobacterales bacterium
GATCGCGTGGAGTTTCGCGCCGCCGTGCCGACCGACGCCGTTCCCGCCGCGCTGGCAGAGGTGGACGCGCTGGCCGTGCCATCGCTGACCCAGGCCAACTGGATGGAGCAGTTTGGCCGGGTGCTCATCGAGGCGATGGCCTGCGGTACGCCGGTCGTCGGCTCAGACTCCGGCGAGATCCCCAACGTCATCGGCGACGCAGGGTTAATCGTCCCTGAGGGTGATGTGGCCGCTCTGCGCGACGCGCTGCTGCGGCTGGAGGCCGACCCCGCGTTGCGGGCGCGCCTCAGCCAGATGGGTCGCGAGCGCGCGCTACGCCTCTACACCAACGACGCGGCGGCGCGCAATGTCGTCGCCGTCTACCAGCAAACGCTGGGCGCCGTGCTCCACGCCGCCCGCCCGTCGTCGTGACCAGCGATCCGCCAGCGCGAAGGAACATGCCCGTGACCACAGCGCAGACGCTCCCACCCGACGCGCCGGTAGACCTGCACCTGCACACGCGCTACAGCGACGGCGACTGGCGGCCCAGCGACCTCTTCGATGCGCTGGCGCAGGCGGGTTTCCGCGCTGTCAGCGTCGTGGATCACGACCAGATGGACCATCTGCCAGAGGTGTTGGCGCTGGGCGATGCACGCGGCATAGTGGTCATCCCTGGGACTGAAGTGACGACGGAGTGGCGTGGGCTGGCGGCGCACCTGCTCTGCTACGCGCCCATCACCACCGGCTTCACTTCAGATGCGCTGCGGGCCGTGGTGGACGATACGCGGGCGCGCATGCTCGCCAACACCCAGATGATCTATGACGCGATGCTGGCGCGCGGCTACCGCTTCCCACGCCAGCGCGAGGTTCTGGTCGCCAGTGACGGCCAGCTCAGGCGCGCGGTGGATGTCGGCACGCTGCTGCTGGCGCACGGCTACGCCGTCGGGCCAGGCGAGGCGCAGCAGATGGTGATAGAGGCGGGCTATCAACAGGCGCTCGCGCCGATCGAGCGGGCGGTGACGGCGGCCCACGCCAGCGGCGCGCTCGCCATCCTGGCGCACCCAGGTCGCGGCGAGGGCGAGATTCACCGCTACGAACCCGAAGCGATCGAGACGCTGCTCGGCGAGATTCCGCTCGACGGCATCGAGGTCTACTATCCCACGCACTCCACCCAGCAGATCGCGGCGTGTGAAGCGCTGGCCGCGCGCCACGGCCTGCTCATCAGCGCTGGCTCCGACTCGCATACTCCTAACCGCCGCCTGCCCGTCGCCTATCCAGCCCAGCGCATCGCCCCCCTGCTGGAGCGCCTCGGCCTCTGCATCGCCCGCTAGCACGCGGTCGCCTCAAAATGAAGCGCCCCTCTCCGCGTGGGAGAGGGGGCCTTGGGGCGAGGTTTCTACTCGTAGCGCAGCACCTCCAAAGGGCGCACGCGGGCCGCGCTGTAGGCCACCAGCGCCGCCACGATCATGCAGATCAGCGTCGTGGCGGCCACCACTCCGATAGAGATCGTCGGCCCGACGCCACCCAGGTTCAGCTTGAAGACGTTGACGTCGAGGATGTAGTTGGCCAGCGTCACGATCAGCATCGCAACCAGCGAGCCGCCGAACCCGATCAGGCCGTTCTCCACCAGCACGCCGCTCAACACGTTGCCACTGGTGTAGCCGACCGACTTCAGGATGCCAATCTCGCGCCGCCGTTCGAGCATCGCCAGCCCCACCGCGTTCGCGATGATGATGATGCCCGCCACCATCGCCAGCGACGCAATCGCCGTCAGCAGGATGATGAGGTTGTTGAGCAGCGTATTGATGGCGATCACCAGATCCACCACGCTGAAGGTCTGGACGGCGGGAACCTGGGCCTTGATCGTGCGCAGCGCCTGATCGGACTTCTGCGGATCAATCTGCATGGCGTAGATATAGAACTGACTCCCCTGCGCCAGCTTGGCCGTCACCGAGTTGTCCGCCAGGATCGGCGCGAAGGTCGTGACGCTGCCAGTGTAGAAGCCCACCACATGCAGCGTGAGCGTCGGCAGCTGGGGTGGCGTCGCGCCCGTTTTGCCGGTCGCGCCTGTCTTGCCGGTCGCGCCTGGCTTGCCCGTCGAGCCGGTCGTTCCTCCCGTCGTCCCGGTCGCGCCAGTCCCGCCAGTCCCATTGGTCGGCGCCGCGATGGCGCTGGCCAGCGTGATCGTGTCGCCAACCTTCAGGTTGAGCGGCGCGAGTGCGGCAGGGGCAGGCATCAGCACATTCAGCGTATTGGCGTCGGCGCGGGTCAGCAGCCGGCCCGCGGAGCCGCCGCTCACGCTGGTGAGCTTGGCGTCAGGCAGCGCGCCATGCGCCAGATCGTAGCCCTGCACGCCGCTCAGGAAGAACAGCGC
>JAICVT010000562.1 GCA_025935235.1 Ktedonobacterales bacterium
CGTGGCCAGCGACTATGCGCGGCGCTTCGATGATGAGCTGGAACACAAGCCCCTGGAGCGCGACATGCTCGCCTCGTTCGCCGCCGAGGTCGGCGATGGGCTGATCTGCGACCTGGGCTGCGGGCCGGGGCATGTGGCGGCCTATCTGCGCGGCTGCGGCGCCGAGGTCGTCGGCCTGGACCTCTCGGATGCGATGGTGGAGGAGGCGCGTCGGCGGCATCCCGATGTTCGCTTCGACCAGGCCGACATGCGCGCGCTGCCCTTCGCCGATGGCGCGCTGGCGGGCATTGTGGCGCTCTACAGCCTGATTCACATCCCGCCAGACGAAATTCCCATGACGCTGGCGGAGTTGCGGCGCACGCTGCAGCCGGACGGCGCGCTGCTGGTCGGCTTCCACGTCGGCGAGGAGATGCGGCATCTGGATGCGTGGTGGGATCAGCCCGTCAGCCTCGATTTCCACTTCTTCACGGTCGAGCGCATGCGTGGCTGGCTGACCGGCGCGGGCTTCGCGCCACGCGAGTTGACCCAGCGCGAGCCGTATCCTGAGATCGAAGCGCAAACGCGGCGCGCCTATGCGTTGGCGACCTCGCCCGGCCCCCAGCCCGCAAATCGGTAGATTTAATGCGTAACGATGCGTAACAATGTGTAGCGACAGGATGCGAACTCGCTGCGTGCACTCAAGTGTAATCGAGCAGTGATTCGTGTGCGTCCGGAGGGACACCCAGACCGCATGAATTCTGCGTTTAGACGGTGGTACTGGTTGGGATGCGGACGTATAATCAAAGCGAGTATTCTGAGGTCGTCTGGAGCGGCGTGGCTCCTGGCGATGCGCCAGGGAAGCGACGCGCGCGGCCTGACACGCCACCCAACGGGGCCACTGGCGGGCCAGTGGCGGACCGCGTCCAGACGGGAAACCTCCAAGGAGACGAATACCAGTGAACCGCATACTTGATACGATCGACTCCCCGGCGCAGCTCAAGCGCCTCACCCCCGCACAGCTTGAGCGGCTCGCCAAGGAGATTCGACAGGAGATCATCGAAGCCGTCTCGCTCCGTGGAGGTCATCTCGCGCCAAACCTGGGCGCTGTCGAATTGACGCTGGCGTTGCACATCGCCTTCAACGCGCCGCACGATCTGCTGGTCTGGGATATCGGCCACCAGGCCTACCCGCACAAGCTGGTGACGGGGCGGCGCGACAACTTCCGCTCGCTCAAAACACTGGGCGGCATCTCAGGCTATCTGCGCCGCGTCGAGAGCGAGTACGACGCCTTTGGCGCCAGCCACGCCAGCACCAGCATCTCAGCGGCGCTGGGCATGGCCGTGGCGCGCGACCTGAAGGGCGAGAACTTCAACGTCGTCGCCATCATCGGCGATGGCGCGCTGACTGGCGGCATGGCGTTGGAGGCGATCAATCACGCTGGCTCGCTGCACAAGCGCCTCATCATCGTGCTGAACGACAACGACAAGAGCATCTCGGATAACGTCGGCGCGCTGCACTCCTATCTCAGTCGCATGCGTGAGAACACCAATGTGCGCCGCTTCAAAGATGTCGCCAGCGACACGCTCGACCACGCGCCGGGCGGCTCGCTCGCCAAGCAGGTCGCCAAGCGCGCCGCTCGCAGCGCCAAAGAGTTCGTGCTGCCCAGCAAGAGCGGCGTGATCTTCGAGGAGCTGGGCTATACGTTCCTCGGCCCCTTCGACGGCCACAACGTGCAGCAGATGATCGAGGCATTCCGCAACGCACAGCGGCTCGAGGGCCCCATCATCGTCCAGGTCGTCACGCAGAAGGGACGCGGCTGCGACTTCGCCGAGGCCGACCCGACCAAGTATCACGGCCCCGGCGCCTATGACCTGGAGACGGGCGAGCTGAAGAAGAAGCCCGGCGAGCCGCCGAAATATCAGTCAGTGTTTGGCGAGACGCTGGTAGAGCTGGCGAAGCGCGACGAGCGCATCGTGGGCATCACGGCGGCGATGTCAGAGGGTACCTCGCTCAACATGCTGCAGAAGGCTATTCCGGAGCGCTTCTTTGATGTTGGCATCGCCGA
>JAICVT010000195.1 GCA_025935235.1 Ktedonobacterales bacterium
GCCGACGATGAGGTGGGCGGGCTAGCGTTTAGCCCAGACAGCAAGATACTCGCCGCCGGAGACAAGCTAGCGCAGGTGTTTCTGTGGAATGTCGGCACCGGAGCCATGATCGGTCTGCCGCTAGAGGGACACCAACAGGTGTTGCAAGGCACGAACTACGGCTTCGTCATGGATCTCACTTTCAGCCCGGATGGTAGCCTGCTGGTGACAAGCGGCCTCGACGGGCAGGCCATCGTCTGGGATGTCAAGCTGCTCGCGCCTGTCCACAAGTTCACCGGCATCACCGCTCAGGAGCAGCAGGCGGCATTCAGCCCCGACGGGCGCTATCTGGCCGTCGCCGAGTCCCAGCATGACATCACGATCTGGGATGTCGCCAGCCAATCCACCGTCCGCACGCTCAAGACCAGTGGGGTCTGGGTGCGGGCGCTGGCATTTTATCCGCATCAGGCGGCGACGCTGGCGGCGCTGGACGCCAACGGCGCGATCACCACCTGGGATGTGTCGAAAGGCGCGACGGTCGGCCATCCGCTAGTAGATGGCAAGCTGGCCGACACAGTCTTCGCGCCGCACCTGGTCTTCAACGCCACTGGCAGCCTGCTCATCTCGTCGCACGACCTGACCGTCTCGCTCTGGACGATGACGCAGCCGGGCGAGGGGCAGCGCTATGTGCGTGCGATCGTGCCAGAGTATTCGCAGATCAACGCGACACTCAGCCCGGATGGTCGCTATCTGGCGATCGCGACGGTGGGCGAGGTCGAGGTACGCTATGCGACGCTGCCGGGCTGGCGCGCCTCGGCCTGTGGCATCGCCAACCGCCATCTGACGCATGCCGAGTGGCAGCAGGCCAGCCCCAACACGCCCTATCAGGCGATCTGCTGAGTAAGCGTTGGTGTACTCCGTCCCCTGATCTCACACCCGGAGTGAGCGGGTAACACGCGGGGAGCATGCGGGGCGAGTATTGAGAAATGGCGGTGTGAGGGCTCTCGCGCCCTCAGACCGCCCGCTCCATTTAGTATGCGGTCGTCGTCGTGCGGCGGCGGCCCATGATCGCGATCAAGCGCACCAGCGCCCAGGCGATGAGCGCATAGACGATGATCGCGATGATCGAGGAAAACTCGAACACACTGCCCGTGCCGGCCTGCGGGGTGGCGAAGATGCCCTGGAATGGCGCGACCAAAGGGTTCGTGACGCCATACAGGAAGCTGGTGAAGCCAGCGCCCGGATTGGCGGCCAGCGCCTTCAGGATCACGCGGATGATGATCAGCGTGATGCCGATGCCGAACACGACGTAGATGAGCTGTGCGAGGCGGTACGCGGGCGAGACCTCCTGGGTCGTCATTACGTCGCGCCGATACTCCACCGGACGCACTGGCTCAACCGGGCGTTCATATTCCATCGGCTCCACTGGCTCCACTGGCTCCACTGGCTCCACTGGCCGCACAGGATCGTTTGGATACATTGGTATCTCCTCCCCAAACAATCACCGCCTCCATCGCGCGCTACATCACTTCAGACAGCGCGCGAAGGCTGCGCAATCGTCCAATCATGTCCCTGCTCTCCGCGAATTGCATGCCATACGCAACAAGCCCTGAATCATTCGGCGCTGACGCATTACTTATCGCCTGCTCTATCAGGTCGCCCTGGCGCCGCAACGATGGACAAGTAGGACGTGTGTAGCGCAAGATGGAGGTAGCCGCGAACATCTGGCGCGCCCATTCAAGCGAATCGCTCGCTGGCCCTTGACAAGCATACCTGACTTACTGTAGTGTTTTAGTCAACAACCGCATAACGACACGACACCTGCTCTCATCACGAATGGCAGAGGGATACGGCCCGAAGAAGCCTGGCAACCCACCAGCAGCGACGCTGGCAGGGTGCAAAGTCCGGCGAGACGCGCGAACAAGCTGCGTCGAGCAAGATGAGGGAGGAGCGTCAACACGCGCATGATGCGCTACCCGACGATCCGCCCTCGCCAGTTTGCTTCTGGTCGAGGGCGTTGTTGTTGTTGGCGAGATAGTCGGCGAGAACGAGGACGAGTACGCGAAGCGAGCGTGGCCACAGAGAGCCGTAGCAGGTGACAATTCGGCGCCACCCTCCTCGCGGAATATGACCTCCGAGCCGCGCGCGGAAATCGAGCGCTCTTCATGGAGCGCGCGAGAGTAGGCGGCGCCGGGCAGGGCCTCCGTTAGCGGGCCAGACGCTCCACCACGCTCCGGTGGGCGTCTTCGAGGCTGGCGCAGCAATGCGCTGGCGAATCAGGGTGGTACAGCGTATCCTCTCGCCCCTGCCAGGGAGAGAGGTTTTTTTGCGCCCTCTCTCTGGCAAGCGAGCGTTGTCACAATGGGGGAAGATGAGCATCCTATGGCACAGTCGCAGGCGAAGGCGACATCGGCGGCAGAGACCGCGGAGATCAGCATGGCGGGGTGGTCAGGCCCACGCCGCCTGACGCTGCCCGCGCTCGCCCTGGACAGCGGCGCGACGCTGGCGCCCGTCGAGGTGGCCTACGAGACGTGGGGCAGCCTCGCGCCGACCCGCGACAACGTGGCGCTGCTCTGCCATGCGCTGACCGGCGACGCCCACGCCTGCGATCTGGCGCATCCCGACGACCCGCGCGCCGGCTGGTGGAATCCGCTGGTGGGGTCGGGGCGCGTCTTTGACACCGACCGCTATTTCGTCGTCTGCGTCAACACGCTGGGCAGTTGCTACGGCTCCAGCGGGCCAGCCAGCCAGTGCGTGGATCTCGCGACAGGCCAGCAAACGCGCTGGGGGCTGGACTTCCCGCCGATCACGGTCGGCGACATCGTGCGGGCGCAGCGCGCCACGCTGGCGGCGCTGGGCGCGGAGCGGCTGGCGGTCGTGGCGGGCGGCTCGCTGGGCGGCTTGCAGGCGCTGGAGTGGGCCATCGCCTACCCGGAGCTGGTTGCGCGCGCGATCGTGATCGGCGCGGCGCAACGGCTGCCTGCCCAGGGGCTGGCGATAGACGACATCGCGCGGCAGGTCATCATGGCCGATCCGCGCTGGCAGGGCGGCGCCTACGCGCCCGGCGAGGGGCCAGCGATCGGGCTGGGGCTGGCGCGCATGCTGGCGATGCTGACCTATACCAGTGCGGCGGGGCTGGAGGCGCGCTTCGGGCGCGGGCTGGCGACCCAGCCGAGCGACTGGCCCGCCTGGGGTCCGCGCCGCGATGTGGAGACCTATCTGCACCACCAGGCTGACAAGCTGGCGCGCCGCTTCGACGCCAACAGCTATCTCTACCTCTCCAGCGCGATGGATCGCTACGACGCGGCCGAGGCGTGGGGATCAGACGAGGCGGCGCTGGGACGCATCCGCGCGGAGACGCTGGTGGTGGGCATGTCCACCGACTGGCTCTATCCGCCGGAGCTGGCGCGCGGGCTGGCGGAGGGCATCGTGGGGGTGGGCGGCTCGGCGCGCTATGCCGAGATTAACTCGCTCGACGGCCACGACGCCTTCTTGAAAGAGTGGAGACAGATGGACGCGGCGCTGCGTCCGTTCCTGAATGGCCAGGGCTGACCAAAGGGAGGACGGTACCCGTGCCGCTGTTTCACTGGCGCCGACGCGAGAGCGCAAGCGGCGCCACGATTGACGCGACCATTGATCCGACAAACGACACCACCAAAGGCGCAAGCGCGCCGCATGAGGAGAACACGTTCATGGCAGACCTGGATGTACAGGCTCCAGACCAGGCGAGCGTCGCGACGAATGGGCATGCCGCCGCGACCGAGACGACTGAGACGACCTCAGCGCCCACCTTACGGTTCGAGACGCTGAGCCTGCATGCCGGGCAGGAGCAGCCCGACCCCGCGACCCACTCGCGGGCCGTGCCAATCTATCAGACGACCTCGTTCGTCTTCGAGGACGCCGCCGATGCGTCCGACCTCTTCGCGCTGAAGAAGTTCGGCAACATCTACACGCGCATTATGAACCCCACGCAGGATGTCTTCGAGCGGCGCATCGCGGCGCTGGAGGGCGGCGTGGGCGCGCTGGCCACCGCGTCAGGCCAGGCGGCGGAGTTCGTCGCCATCGCCAACATCGCCAGCGCGGGCGACGAAATCGTCAGCAGCGCTGGGCTGTATGGCGGCACGTACAACCTCTTCTCGCAGACGCTGCCGCGCCTGGGCATCACCACGCACTTTGTGGACTCCAGCGACCCGCAGAACTTCCGCCGGGCCATCACGCCGCGCACGCGCGCGATCTATGCCGAGTCAGTGGGCAATCCACGGCTGGATACGCTCGACTTCCGCGCCGTCGCCGACATCGCGCATGAGGCGGGCATCCCGCTAATCGTGGATAACACCTTCCCCAGCCCGTATCTGGTCCAGCCGATCAAGCATGGCGCCGACATCGTGATCGCCTCGGCGACCAAGTTCATCGGCGGGCATGGCACGAGCATCGGCGGCGTGATCGTAGATAGCGGCAAGTTCGACTGGGTGGCCAGCGGCAAGTTCCCCGGCCTGACCGAGCCGGACCCGTCGTACCACGGCGTGCGCTATGTCGAGGCGCTCGGCCCGCTGGCCTACATCATCAAGGCGCGCGTGCAGCTGCTGCGCGACCTCGGCCCGGCCATCAGCCCGCTCAACAGCTGGCTCTTCATCCAGGGGCTAGAGACGCTGCCGCTGCGTATGGAGCGCCACAGTGAGAACGCGCTGAAGGTCGCGCAGTTCCTGGAGTCGCATCCGCTGGTGACGTGGACGCTCTACCCCGGCCTGCCCAGCCATCCCACGCATGATCTCGCGCGGCGCTATCACGAGCACGGCTATGGCGCGATCATCGGCTTCGGCATCCGGGGTGGGCTGGAGGCTGGCAAGCGCTTCGTCAGCTCGGTCAAGCTCTTCTCGTTGCTGGCCAATGTCGGCGACTCGAAGTCGCTGGTGATTCATCCCGCCAGCACGACCCACTCGCAACTCAGCGAGGAGGAGCAGCGCGCAGCCGGTGTCACGCCCGACTTCGTGCGCCTCTCGGTCGGCATCGAGCACATTGATGACATCCTGGCCGATCTGGACCAGGCGTTGCGCGCCTCGGCGGTGTGACCGGTGAGGGTGGGTCGCGGCCATCAATGGCCGGCGCACGGGCGGGCGGGCATTTATGCCCTTCCTTCCGGCGTCGGCGACCGCGCCATCCGCTGTGGCATTCATGCCGCGTTGGCGTGCTCCGGCCTTTATGATGACTCACTCGTTGATTGGGTCATCGTCGAGCGTGGGGCCACGGGCGGGTAAACCCGAAGCGAAGGGCCTGCGGGCCGCGAAGGCCGCCTCCGCGGCCTGGGAGCAGGCCGAGCGATTCCCAGCCTGCGGAGGCAGACTTTGTGGCGGAACGCCCTTAGCTTGCGGGTTTACCCGCCCGTGCCTGGACGCACACGCTATGGCCCGATCAACGTGTTGATCGCCATCAAGGCCGAGAGCATGCCAACCGCAGAGCGCTTTTGCATATGAGGAGGAGATGAGACGATGCGCGTCGTCAAGTTTGGTGGAAGCTCGGTCGCCGATGTCGCGCGGCTGCGCCATGTCGCGGCGCTCGTCGCGGAGCTGCGCGCGCAGGGGCCGCTGGCGGTCGTCGTCTCGGCGATGGCGGGCGTGACCGACGCGCTGATCCGCGTGGGGCAGGCTGCCATCGCGGGCGACTCGCGCGCGCCCGAGCTGCTGGAGGCGCTGGAGCTGCGCCACGCTGAGGCGTGGGCGGCGCTGGCTGGCGACCCATCGGAGGGTCGGTGCGGATTTGAGGGCTTCGAGCGGCTCTGGGCGGCGCTGACGAGCGAGGCGCGGACGCTGGCGCGGCGCGGCGCCGGACTCGATGCGCGCTCGCGTGACTGGCTGGTGGCGCAATTCTCCGGGTGGGGCGAGCGGCTGGTGGTTGGGCTGCTGGCGACGGCGCTGCGCGAGGCGGGCGTCGTCGCCGAGGCATTCGACGACGCGCCGGTGGCGCTGAGCGGGCTGGCCTCGCCCGCCGCCGAGCCGCAGCCGTCGCTGCTGGCCACCCGCGCGCGGCTGCTGCCGCGCCTGGCGCTGCTGGTGATGCGCGGCGGCGTGCCTGTGCTGCCCGGCTATGTCGCGCGCGACTCGGCGGGCGCGCTGACCACGCTGGGGCGCAACGGCTCCGACCACTCGGCGGCGGTGATCGCGGCGGCGCTGGGAGCCGAGCGGCTGACGATCTACAGCGATGTGCCAGGGATGCTGACCGCCGACCCGCGCATCGTTCCCGGCGCCACGCTGCTGCCGCTGCTGACCTACGACGAGGCGCGACGCATGGCGACGCTGGGCGCGCGGGCGCTGCACCCGCGCACCATCGAGCCGCTGGCAAGCTGGCAGATCCCGTTGGAGATGCGCGCCGCCGCGACGCCGCACGCCCCTGGCACAGACATCCTGCCCGGCGAGGATACGGCTCGCAGCCGCGCACGCGACGCGGCCTGGATCGTCGCCGCCCGCCCGCTGGCCGATGATGTGCGACTGGCGGAGATATCGGCTGCCTGGCTGCCCGCGTGGCCGCTCCCGGACGCCAGGCGTGGCACGCCGCACGACTGCGCCGACGCCGCGCTGGCCCGCCTGCCGCTGGAGGCGCTGGGCGTCCACGCGACGCGCCACACGCGCGATGGCGTGCGGCTGCTGCTGGACGCGCCACGGGCCGAGGCGGCGGTGCGCGCGCTCCACACGGCGCTCCACGATTGCGCGGCCCGGCGCGAGCGCGCGGCGGCGGGCGCAATGCGGGCGGCGGGGGCGTAGGGCGGCGAGCGCGTAGTAGCGATCGTTGATTGGGTCATCGTCCGATGTGGGCCACGGGCGGCTGAAAGCAGCAGCTAGGGGCCCGCGGGCCGCGAAGGCCGCCTGCGCGGCCTGGGTCCGTGTCGTCTCCGAGCCTGCGAAGGCAGGCTTCGCGGCGACCGGCAGGTCGCCCTTAGCGCGCGGCTTCAGCCGCCTGCGCGCTCGCGGTCGGCAGCAACAAGCAGCAGCATCCGTAACACTTTTCATCAGGAGGCTCTCGCATGCGACGCACCTACACCCAGCCGCCACGCGCGCGGCGACTGCCCGTTACACTGCTGGGCGCGACGGGACTGGTCGGCCAGCGGGTCATCGCGCTCTTAGAGGGGCATCCCTGGCTGCAGCTGGCGCGCGTGGTCGCCTCGGAGCGGCGAGCGGGAGCGCGCTATGGCGAGGTCGTGCGCTGGCATGTGGAGACGCCGCCACCCACCCACGCGCTCGACCTGCGGCTGGAGCCGCCCGCACCGAGCGGCGACCTGCGCGGCCAGATCGTCATCTCCGCGCTGCCAGCCGACGAGGCGCGCGAGCTGGAGCCGCGCTATGCGCAGGCGGGCGCGCTGGTCTTCAGCAACGCCTCGGCCCATCGCATGGAGCCTGATGTCCCACTGATCGTGCCGGAGATCAATCCCGACCATCTGGCGGCGCTCACCACGCAGCGCGAGCGGCGCGGCTGGCCTGGCGCCATCATCACCAATCCCAACTGCTCCACGATCGGGCTGACGCTGGCGCTGGCCCCTCTCCAGCGCTTCGGGCTGGAGCGCGTGATCGTGACGACCTTCCAGGCGGCGTCGGGCGCGGGCTATCCCGGCGTGGCCGCGCTCGATCTGATCGACAACGTCATCCCCTACATCGGTGGTGAGGAGGAGAAGATCGAGACGGAGACGCGCAAGATTCTGGGCGACTGGGAGGGTGACGCCTTCGCGCCGCTGGCGATGCGTATCAGCGCTACCTGCGCCCGCGTCCCCGTGCGCGACGGCCATCTCGAAGCGGTCAGCGTCGCCTTTGCCCAGCGGCCAGAGCCAGAGGAGATTATCGCCGCCTGGCGTGAGTTCCGCGCGGAGCCGCAGCGCCTCGGCCTGCCCAGCGCGCCCCAGCCCGCCATCATCTACCGCGAGGAGCGCGACCGCCCGCAGCCCATCGCCGACCGCCTGGCGGGCGATGGCATGGCCGTTACCATCGGTCGCCTGCGTCCCTGCGACGCGCTGGACTACAAATTCCTCGCCCTCAGCCACAACACTATTCGCGGCGCAGCGGGCGCTGCCCTGCTGAACGCAGAGCTAGCCGTGGCGACGGGGCTGGCGGAGTAGAGTCGGCAGGAGCATTCATGCCCCATCCGCGCGCTCCAGCCATTTATGGCCCTGCATTTGTTGCCGGGGTCATCGTCCGGCGCGCGGGTACGGGCGGCTGAAGCCGCAGCTACGGGCGTTCCGCCGCCAAGCCCGCCTGCGCGGGCTGGGAAGCGACGCGCTACGTCC
>JAICVT010000194.1 GCA_025935235.1 Ktedonobacterales bacterium
ATCAGCGCGTCCTGACTGCCGAAGATCTCGGCGGCCAGCGCGCGAGCCAGCTCCGTCTTGCCGACGCCGGTTGGCCCCATGAAGAGGAACGACCCAATCGGACGACGCGGGTCTTTCATGCCCGCGCGCGACCGGCGGATGGCGCGCGCCACCGCGCCGATGGCCTCATCCTGACCGATAACCCGCTTGTGCAGGTCGCCTTCCAGGTTGATCAAGTTGACGCGCTCCGACTCCAGCATCTGGCTGACCGGCACGCCTGTCCAGTTCTCGACCGCGCGAGCGATCTCGGCTGGCGTCACCAGCAGCGTCGGCGAGCCATTCGTCTTGGCCTGAGCCTCTTCCAGCTTCTGCTGGAGCTGCAGCTCAGTCTGGCGCAGCTTGGCGGCCTTCTCATATTCCTCGGCCAGTGCGGCGGCTTCCTTCTGCTGTTGCAGTTCGGTCAGCTCGCGCTCCAGCTCATGCACCGCCTCTGGGCCAACCAGCCCGCTCTCGATGGCCTCCAGTCGCAGCGCCGCCGCGGCCTCGTCCATCACATCAATCGCCTTGTCTGGCAGGAAGCGGTCGTTGATGTAGCGATCCGAGAGCTTCACCGCCGCGTCAATCGCCTCATCGGTGATGCTGACGCTGTGGTGCGCCTCATAGCTGGGCCGCAACACCTTCAGCATGGCGATGGCTTCCTCAACCGACGGCTCGCCAACCTTCACCGGCTGGAAGCGCCGCTCCAGCGCCGCATCCTTCTCGATGTGCTTGCGATACTCGTCGAGCGTAGTCGCGCCGATGACGCGCAGCTCACCGCGCGCCAGCGCCGGCTTCAGCAGATCAGCGGCGCCAACCGCGCCCTCCGCCGCGCCCGCCCCGACGACGGTGTGCAGCTCGTCAATGAAGAGGATTATCTCTGGATTGGCGCGCGCCTCATCAATGATGTTTTTGATGCGCTCTTCGAACTGGCCCCGGAACATCGCGCCCGCGACCATGCCGCCCATCGCCAGATTGACGATGCGCGCGTCACGCAGGGTCGGCGGCACATTGCCCTCGGCCACACGCCGCGCGATGCCCTCGACGATGGCCGTCTTGCCGACGCCCGGCTCGCCGATCAGCACCGGATTGTTCTTCTGGCGGCGGCCCAGCACCGTCAGCACCCGCCGGATCTCGCGGTCGCGGCCACTGGCCGGATCGAGTTTGCCGTCGCGGGCGTCCTGGGTCAGGTCGCGCCCATACTGGTCAATGGTCGGCGTTTTGCTGTGCTTGTTCGGCTCACGCTGCGCGGTGGTCGTGCCGGGGCGTCCGGCGCCCATCGGCGCGCCGCCCATGCCGTTCGGCCCATTAAAGCCAAAGCCGCCGCCATTGTTGTTGAAGAACGAGCTGAACATGTTGCCCAGATCGCCATTGCCAGGCTCGGCGTTCATCTGCTCCAGCAGCTCCTGGGCGCACTCTTTGCAGTAGAAGTGCTGCTCACGACGGCCGTTCGACACGGTATTGAGCCGGACACGGGCATCGTTGATGTTGCAGCGCTCACATTTTTGCATTCTATGGTCCCCCTTATCGGGTCTCGCGCGGGTTCTCCACGGCTTGTAGCCTCTTCCGCGCGGGTTTGTCGCTTCGAGATCGCTTCGAGAGAGAGGACGCCAGGTAATCTGACAGCCCCAGCGCGCTTGATCGGCGCGCTACCGCTCGTTCGCGGCCGTCTCATCAGCCTCACCAGGGCTGATCTGTGCTTTCCTGGGACGCCCGCGCGGCCTGCGCGGCGGTTGCGCCGCTTCGAACCGCTCGAACACCTCGTCGGCTGTGAGTTGATCGCCCGCCATCACCAGATAGGCGCGTGTCCACAACGTCGGAATGCGGGTCAGCTCCGGGAATTCATCGCGCAAGACGCGCGACGTGTGGGCCTTGATCTGGCAGACGATGCGATGCGGAGCCAGCGTGGGTGGCGCGGCCGCCGCCAGGTAGACCCGGTCGGGCAACACCACCACCAGCAGCGGATGAAACTCCACCGCGTTGGCGCGTTCCTCTATCAACGCGCGTAGCCGTTCCGCGACCTCGCCGGTCAGGCACGGCTTGGAGCGCATGGGACCCCAGACGAAGTGATAGGTGATGCTCCAGGCATCCTCACTGTCCTGCGGTAAATTGTGTATTTCCATGTCACTCACCTACATATTTATACCGCGTCCCCCGACCCAACGTCAAGGTTCACGGCGACCAATTCTGTAGATTCGCCAAAACAATCTACACAATTATTCTACCCTAACTCTACGGGATTCGGGCGCGAAGGGTTGCGGCGCTGGTCTCTGGATGCGGCGACTCTAGCGCAATGCTAACATTCGTCACGCCGCCAGCAGGCCGTCCGTATACCCTCAACCCGCACTGTATCACGCCGCGAGAGGGGGTATGTTATACTGCTCCATAGCAAGTGTGGCGTATCTACGCGGGAGGGATGGCTGGTTCGCACAGCGCCGACGGGGTGGCGCCGCGCGGGGCCGCTGATCCTTCCCGTGGCGAACAACAGGAGTGTGCGACGTGGCGCAAGAGACCTACAAAGTTCCGCAAATGCAATGGTGGGGCCTGCCAGTGGGCGTGGTCTTCATCGTCTCGGCGGTCGCAGCGACCTTCTACGTCAATCAGGGCATCAACGATGCGACGACCGGCTTCATCGGCGCCATCGCGCTGCTCGTGCTGGCGCTGGGCATTACCAGCCTGGGCGCGTTTATCTACAGCATCATTGCGCGTGGTGTTGCGCGCACCGAGGCGAAGAACTTCGTCCCAGAGGCCACGCACTGATCCTCTCCGCGACCACACCCAGGCCAGGTTCTCCATCTCGGGGGCCTGGCCTGCTTTATGCGCTCTGCCCTCACTTGCGCCGCCCGCTCGCGCGCCACCATAATCTACTCAGAAACTCGTTCGCGACCATACACGACCATACACGACCGTATGCGACCGTATGCGACCATACGCGACTCCAGTCCCGTCAGCGGGCGGGACGCCCCAGACCGCTCGATTGGATGCGAGCAGAGGAGGCGGAGACATGATCCTCGTGACCGGGGCTGCCGGATTCGCAGGCAGCCACATCATCCATCGGCTGGTGGAGCAGGGAGCGCAGCCACGCGCGCTGGTGCGCTCGGCCTCGCAGGCGGCGACTCGCCTGCCACGACAGGGCGTGGAGGTGGTGGTGGGCGACACGACGCGCCCAGAGACGCTCGGCGCGGCGGTCGCCGGCGTCGAGACGATCATTCACTGCGCGTTCATCACCGCCGACCGCAAGCAGGGGCCTCGCATCAACTACGAGCAGACGAATGTGAACGGCACGCACAACTTGCTGAGCGCGGCGCGCAAGGCGGGCGTGAAGCGCATTGTCGAGCTGGGTGGCCTCGGCACACAACCCGCCCCGGCGGGAACCTACATGGCGACGCGCTACCATGCCGACCAGGAGATCAAGGGCAGCGGGCTGGCGTGGAGCATCCTGGGGCCCTCGGTGCAGTTTGGCAAAGGGGCGGCGTTCTTCAAGGGGCTGGCTGATCTGATTCGCTCAACACCGCTGATCACTCCGGTCATTGGGACGGGGAACCTCCGCTTTCAGCCGATCTGGGTCGAAGACGTGACCACCTGCCTGCTCAAGATGGCGCAGGAGCCAGAAAACTACGATGGCAACGTGATCGAGGTGGGCGGCCCGGAGATCTACACCTACAACGAGATTCTGGATATGCTGATGCGGGCGCTGGGCAAGCAGCGCATCAAGCTGCCCAGCCCAAAGCCGCTGGCCGCGCTGGGCGCGAAGCTGATGACGGCGGCGCTGCCGAAGCCGCCCATCACCCCCGCCACGCTGGAGCTGTTTGACTTCGAGAATACCACCGCGCTCGACTCGGTTCCCTTCCACTTCGGCTTCCAGCCCATCTCGTGGCGCGACTACCTTCAGGAGCACGGCGCCGACTAGCCCTCCTCGGCGCCCGCCCACACCGCTCATGCGTTAGAATGGACGGGGCGACTGATTCGCGACCGGCGCCGCCCACCCTGCCGACCCTGTCTGGCGCGTCTGCTGGCTCGCCCGTCTCTGGAGGTGTATCGCATGGAGGAGCGACGATGTCTGCGCTGTGGCGCTCCCTATGAGGAGGGGGCGACGGTCTGCTTCACCTGCGGCGCGTCCATCGGCGAGCTGGAGACGCCGACACAGCCTGTGCGCGCGCCGCGCCGCCCGACCGCTGACGCCGCGCCGCCCCGTGAGCCAGCCGCGCAGAGCGAGCAAGCGCCCGCGCCCGTCGTGACGGCCACTGAGCCGGAGCCTCTGGGCGCGCCGCACCCGCTGACCGTCGGCACGAGCTATCAGCCAGTGGTTGTGACGCCGCGCCCGCCGCGCCGTGTGCGCTGGCCGCTGATCATCGCGCTGCTGGTGGTGGTCGCGGGGCTGGTGACGGGCGGCGCGATCGAGTTGCGCGCGCTGCTGGCGCCTCCACCCGTTCCAAAGACGATCACCTACCACGATCCAGAGGGACGCTTCTCCTTCGCCGAGCCGGCGCTGTGGTCGGTGACGCCGCGCACGAATGGCGCGCTGCTCGCGGATAGCAGCGGCGCGAATACGCTGACGATCACAGTGGACGCGACCCAGGCGGACCAAACCGCCAGTGCGGTCGCCGATGAACTGGCCACGCGGCTGGGGCTGCAAGCCGCGCCCGCCGTCAGCATCGGGGGCGCGCAATGGGAGCAGCGCACCGGCAGCGTCATCGGCAGCGACGGCGCGACCCGCATCCTGACCGTGTACGTGGACATCCATGCGAGCGCCGTCTACACCATCCAGACCTCCAGCCCGTCGTCGGTCGCCGATTCGGAGAACACGCTGGTCTATCAGCCGCTGCTGGCGTCGTTCACGTTCGGCTAAGCGCGCCGCCTTACGGTGTCCTCACTGGCTGGGGGGCTTGGCGACCTGGCGACAGAGTGGTGATAGATACGAAGGTCGGCCTGTCACTGCTCTGAATCTGGCCCGGCGCCTGGCCTGCCTGGCGCTTGCTCCCCGGTCGTGACTTGGCCGCTGGGCGCATCGTCGGCTGGCTCCGCTGGCTCCTGTGGCAGCGCGAGCGGAAGCGTGAGCTGGAAACGCGCGCCCTCTGTTGGGCGCGACTCGACCGAGAGCTTTCCTCCATGTGCGATCGCGATCTGGTTGGCGAGGTAGAGGCCAAGCCCAACGCCAGTGGAGTTCGGGCCAGCGCTGAAGCGGGCAACGAGGGATGGCAGCGCCTCCGATGCGATCCCAGGCCCTTGATCCTGCACGGCGATGACAAGGCTCTCCTCGGTTTCGGACTGATCTCCTGCTGCTTGGTCAGCGGCGCTGGAGGCTGTCGGCGCCGAGAGCATCGTAATCTCGACTCGCACAGGCGCCTTCTCGGGCGAAAAGCGAAGCGCATTGACGAGCAGGTTTTCGAGCGCTTGACGCACACGGTGCGGGTCAACTAGCGCCAGCGCCACATCAGGCCCACGCACCTGGATGGCATTACGCGGGGTGGCCAGCGCCTCAGCCGTCTCGGATGCGAGCTTGACGACGTCCACGGCCTGTCGGTTCAGCACGAAGAGACCTTGATCGAGGCGCGTCGCATCGAGCAAACTGCCGATCATCTGCTCCAGGCGATTCACCTCCTGCACGGCGATCCTGGCGTCTTGCAGATCCACCTGGCGCTGCTGGCGCTCTGCCCGGCGCTGAAGCAGAAAGAGGCGCCCTTTGAGGGGTGTCAGATAGTTGCGCAGGTCGTGGGCGACGATGCTGATGAGGTCTTCCGCGCCACGGCGGCGGCCCTTCTCATGGGCCTCTTGCGCGATCCGCTCGACCAGTTCCGCGCGATGCGCGACGAGGCCGATCCAACCTGAGATCGCCTCGAGAAACTGCATATCGCCCTGGGTGAAGCGCTCGGACGCAGCCGAGGCCACCACCAGCACACCACGCCCCTCGCTGCGCAGCGGAAGAGGGACCATCATTGCCGAGCGTATCCCAAGGGCTTGCTTGAGGCCCACAAGCTCGCGCTCATCGAGATCCGCGTGTCCGGTCAAATACGGCGCGCCCGTCTGGAAGACCTCGACGGTGCGGCCACCATTCGCGATGGGTAGCCGATCCAGTCCGATCGCTTTTTCGCGCTGGCCCATCGGAGTGTCGCTGGTTCCGCGCGCCACCAGCGTCATCGAGGCCGACTCAAGCAAGAACACGTCGACTTTGTCCGCTTCCAGCGCTTCGGCCACGAGCTGTGTTGCGCGGTCGAGCGCCTCGTGCAGCTCGATGGCGTCAATTGCCAGCAATCGCTCAAGCGTGCCTAGCATGAGCGCATCGGAGAGATCAGCATGCTCTGCGGCGCCCTGGTTCCCAGCCGAACCTGCTCCAGCGGCGCTGCTCATAGGCCCATTTCCTCCTGTCTCCTCTCTCCTCCTGCCTCGTGAGCGTCACGCTGCGAGAGTTCCATGCCGCGCCACACCACCCTGCGTTCTGGCGTTGGTCGGCCCGCTCGTACGCAGGCGACATGGGCGTGATGGGCGCAACAAGGACACAGCAACTCCTGGGCCATCAGCGCCTCGCGCCGCGATCAGCGCCTTCTGCCAGTCGCTGATGATGTTCGGCATGCTCCTGCGTTTCCAGGCGCGTGTGAGGCGGCGCGCAACCTTGCGGCGGCGCGACCGTAGTAGTGTGCGAGACCACAGGGACGTGCGCGCGCGGACGCCAGTGGGGCGCCTGGGAGCGCAGGCAAGTCTCATCGAGAGGCCTGGGGAGGAGAATCCCCTGGAGGGTACGGAGCGTGTATACGCAAGAACCGACAGCACAGCCGACAGCACACCGCAATCTACTGGTGACCATCGCGCTGATTCTGATCTGTGTGCTGCTGCCCGTCGTCGGTCACATCGTGCTGACGGTGTTCATCGCCACGGACTACATGTCGCGCACCGAGAAGGTCATCTGGCTGATCGTCGTATGGCTGCTGTGGGGCATCGGCCCGCTGATCTATCTGCTGGTGGGCCAGCGGCGCAATCGCCTGTTCGGCGGCCACGCGGTACTCTAGTCCGCCCCAGGCCGCGCAATGCCTGACATCGCGCTCTGGCTCGCTGGAATGGCTTCAGCGCATGGCGCCAACGATGCATCACTGATGCGCCCAGGAGGGTTGGCCTCCTGGGCGCATTTCGCGTCCAGCGCGTCCAGCGAATCCGCCGCGCCTGCTATAATGGAGGGCGGCGCCATCAACCAGCGCGCACTGGTTGCGCGGTCGCCTGAGCCATGCGAGAGGATAGGTCTGTGGTCGAAGAGTCCACCGCGCACACGATGCACGCGACTGTCGTCGTCACCGGGGTCTTCGACCTGCTGCACATCGGTCACCTGCGCTTTCTGGAGGCCGCGCGGCGCCTGGGCGACCGCCTGGTGGTTGGGGTGGAGAGCGACGAGCGCGTACGCCGCTGGAAAGGCCCCAATCGCCCGATCCAGACGGAGGATGATCGGCTCGATCTGCTGCGGGCGCTGCGCGTGGTGGATGATGTCTTCCTCATTACCGGCGAGCGAGTTGATCCGCCCTACTATGCCGAACTGCTGGGGCCGCTGGGGGCGCGCTACATCGCCGTCACTGCCGATGACCCGTTCCTGGAGCAGAAGCGCGCGGCGATGAGCGCCGTCGGCGTCGAGCTGCGCGTGGTGACGCCGCGCATCGAGAACTACTCCACGACGCATCTGGTGCAACTGCTCGGCCTGCCGTGAGCCTATCTGGGGCCCATCTGGAGCATACTTGACAATTTCGGTCATGTTTGTGTTGACGCCAGCGCGGCCCAGGCCCTATGCTGTTGGATGGGCGTGATCCGCTCGGTCTGAGACCGTCATTGAAGGTCATTCTCGATCACCCCAGGACGGCGGCTACCATGCGATTGACGATGAAGGGCGATTATGGGCTGCGCGCCATGATCGAGCTGGCCACGCGCGTCGGCCAGGGGCCAACGCCCAGCGCCGAGATCGCGCGCCGCCAGGCAATCCCGGAGCATTTTCTCGATCAGGTGCTGATTACGCTGCGCCGCGCCGGGCTGGTCAAGAGTCAGCGTGGGCCACAGGGCGGCCACATGCTCGCCAAGCCCCCGTCGCAGATCTCGATGTATGACGTGCTGGTGGCGCTGGAGGGCGCGCCCGCCTCGCTCAATTGCGTGCCGCAGCCCGGAAGCTGCCAGCTTGCCCCCGGCTGCGCCATGCGCGACATCTGGGCGCAGATAGATACCTTCGCGCGCGATCTGCTCAGCGCCACCACCCTCGACCAGCTCGCCGCGCGCCACCACGCCCTCGGCCAGGAGGCCGCGGCGATGTACTACATCTGAGCCAAGCGAA
>JAICVT010000271.1 GCA_025935235.1 Ktedonobacterales bacterium
AACGGGGCAATCTGGCGCGTCGGCCAGCAGGTCGCAGGCCACCAGTCCCTCGGCCAGCGTGGGGCTGGCGAAGATGTAGTCAATGCGCCCGGCGGGGCGCTCGGCTGGGCAGCTCATCTCGCGGGTTCGCGGGTCGGGGCGCCCGACGGTGTAGAGGTCAACCAGGCCAGCCGCGCGCGTCGCCCGCACGACAGCGCGCGGCGTGTAGACGGCGACGATGGCGTCGCTGGCGCGCCCCAGCCCCGGCAGGCTGACCATGCGGACCAGCGCGCCAGCCAGCGGGCGCAGCGGCCTGGGCAGCAACCGCTTCACGCCGGGCTGTCCGGTCAGATCGTGGCCCTGGGCGCGGCGGGCGTCGTTGCGCGCGGTGTGCAGCAGCAGTTGCGAGGCCAGCAGGCGCTCGCCCGGCGGCAGGCTGTTGAAGTCGCCCATCAGCAGCTGTGGCTCGCCCGAGCGCTCGCGCGCCGCGCGCATCTGGCCGAGGATGTAGGCCAGCTCACCCAGCCGCTCACCCTCACCCGCGCGCCACTTCCTGTAGCTGGCCACCAGATGCGTCACGAAGATGCGTAGCGCCGCGCTATCCGGCCCATCCGGCTCGATGACCGCCTCCAGCAGGGCATTGCGCAGTGGCGCGTCGGAGTGGCGAGTGACCGCGCGCAGTGGCCAGCGACTCAGCAGCCCCACCGGCGAGCCGCGCCGCGCGGAGGGACCGAGCGCGCTGTGCATGACCAGCCGCGCGGCCCGCGCCTCCAGTGTGCTCGGGGGCACCGCTTGCAGGCCGCTCTCGACGGCCCGCGCGGCGCGCATGACCGCCTCCAGCGCATCCACGCGCGGCCAGCCACCAGAGAGGATGTTGTAGGTCATCACGCGCACCGTGCGCGTCGCCGCCTGCCCGCGCTCCGCCCCGGCCCGCGCCACTGCGCCCTCTATCCCATCCGCGGCGCCATCCGCGACTCGCTCGATCAGATCCACGCGCTCACCCTCTCCTAATAACGTCCTGTCCTGCTGTCTGCCCGCGCCGTCAGATGACCAGCCCACCCGCGATCAGCCATTCCTGCCGCGCCCACCAGCGCGCCTCGAACGTACGATACTCCACGCCCGCGATCTGGAGGTAGCCCAGCCCGCGACCGGGGAGCGCCTCGCTCGCGGTGACAGTCGGCGCCAGCCCCGCCAGCCGCTCGTGGCGCAGCATCGCCGACCACAGCGCATCGCGAATCGCCAGTGTCTGGCGCTCGCCCGCGTACCAGTCGGCGCGCAGATCAACTATCACTTGTACGATTGCCTCGAAGGTTGCGTTGGCGCGTCCCACCACGCCTGTCAGCGCCGCCTCGTCCTCCGCGCCCTGCTCCGGCTCAGGCGGTATCCACAGACTGACCTGCGGCAGATAGGCGTCGTTGAAGTCCTTGGGCCGACCGATGAAGGCGGCCACACTGACGCCATAGCGCGCCGCATCCGCCGCCGAGAGCGCCGCGAACGGCGTGACGCCCCCCACCAGGCACTCGCTGACGATGATCGAGCGCATCGCCTCCAGCGCGCCCAGCGTATCGGGCTGGGCAGGCAGCGCCACGCCCGCTGGCCGTGAACCTGACATTGCTCTATGCCTCCTTTCGGTGGGATGTCACAGGCGGGTAAACCCGCAGGCTAAAGGTGTCTCGCCGCAAATGCCACCTGCGCGGCCTGGAGAAGGATTCCCAACCCGCGCAGGCGGGTTTCGCGGCGGCGCGCACGCCGCCTGCCAGGCGCGATTTCAATCGCCAGCTTCGATCCCTTACCCGCCGACCACCCGCTCGCAGAGCGCCTCCTGGTGGTCGCCGTCATACGTCTCGACGGGCGCCACGATGCGATATTTGGCGAGCTGGCCCGTCTCCGGGTCCACATTCGTCTCATCGTAGAGCGTGTCGCGCCGCTGCCAGGGAATCAGCGGCACGCCCTGAATGGTGGAGATCAGCACGAGGTCGAAGGCGCGCGCCTGGTCGAAGTCGAGCCGCTCGATGGCGGGCGCGCTGGCCGCCGATTCAATCAGCGCCGCCACGCCGCGCGCCACCACCACACCCTCTGGCCGCTCCACTCGCATCGTCGTGAAGATCATCCCACTGCCTCCTCATCACCACTCCACGCGATAGGACTGGAGCGCCGCCTTGGCCTGGATCATCAGCAGCGAATCGCCGCTGGGATCGGTGCGCGGGCGCGCTTGCAGCTCGAAGCTCCCCATCCGCACCGAGGCGGCGCCGGTGGGATTGCGCCGCTGGGCCAGCAGATCGCTCACCACCCAGACGCACGCCTGGCGCAGATCATACGGCGTCGCGTCGGGCGTCACCGGCCCGCCGGTATAGCTGACGCTGAGCCAGCCGCGCCCACCGCGCGAGAGTCCCGGCGGCGGATAGAGCGCGCCGCCAGGGCTGAGGGCGGCGGGTGGCAACTCGATCAAGCGACCATCGCTGGCCAGCTCGATCTGCGTCACATCCAGCGCCAGCGCGGCGCCGGGACTGGTCTCGACGCTGAGCGCCGTTACCGCCTGCACGGGGAAATGCCCCACCCGCACCGCCAGCGCGCCATCTGGCTCCAGCCAGGCGCGCGGCCCCGGCAGCCGCCAGCGCTCCGTGCGGGGCAGCGCGAAGAGCGCGCGGTCGCCCGGCGCGCCCTGTCGGCAATAGTTTTCGATCCACCCGCTAGCCCGCAGAATCGTCTCGGCCAGCGCGCCCGCCGTCCCCGCCTGGCTGACCGAGACGCCCGTGCCATGCGCGAAGGCCGCCCCTGGCGCCGCCAGCGAGAGCGTCGCGCCATCGGGCGCGCCCGTCACCTGCGCCCGCTCGGCCCACGGGCCATCCAGCAGCCAGACGGGGCCAGCCGCCCAGCCAACAGAGCTGGTCACGCTCAGCGTCAGCGCGCCTGCCACGACCCCTGCCGCCAGCGTCGTGTTCAGCCCCAGCAGCGACGCCGTCTCCTGATTGGTCGCCGCGCGCAGATAGTCGCCTACATCCAGATAGGCGCTCAACGAGGTCGCCATCGCGCCCTCCCTCCCCTCACATCCACACATCCCCCACCAACAAGGTCACGGGCGGCTAAAGCCGCAAGCCAGGTGGCCTGCGGGCCGCGAAGTCCGCCTCTGCGGCCTGGGTCCAGGCCCATCGTCGCCCGTCGTCTCCCAGCCTGCGAAGGCAGGCTTCGCAGCGGAACGCCCGTAGCCTGCGGCTTTAGCCGCCAGAGCGCGCCACGTCGCTCCCTAACGCCCCCGCGCCCCGTAGCTCCCCTCTCCCGCACAGCGGGGGAGGGGTTAGAGGCGGGCGCTACGCCGGGCGGCGATTGCCCAGCGTATAGAGCAGGCTGACGATGCCCCAGACCACCAGCGCATAGATAATCATCGCCAGCACGGCGGCCAGATCGAGGATCGAGCCTTGCGTCTGTGGCGTCTGGAAGACGCCCTCAAACGGCGCCACAAACGCCTCGGTCAGGGCATAGATGAAGCTCGAGAAGGCCGCCTGCGGGTTGGCCGCCAGCAGCTTCAGCACAAAGCGCAGAATCAGCAGCGTCTCCAGCGTACCCAGCGCCAGATAGATGATCTGCGCCGTGCGCGCCACCGCGTAGACGCGCCGCGCCCGCTCCACCTCGGCTGAGGCGACCGGATCAGGCACGTAGCGCTCTGGAATCTCGCGCGGTGGATAGCGTGGATCCACCTCGCGCGCCACGTAGCGCTCCTCGACGGTGTGGACCTCCTGGTCCGCCGTCAGTGGCGGTGGCGGATCTGGCCACTGCGGATCCATAGATGGCTCCTTTCGTTCGCCTTGCTCACCTGGGCCGCCGAATTGCTCCTTCTGGCTGCCCTCCGTGCGCCGCCAGCCGCCAGAGAATATCCCGGAGAATATCCCGGAGAATATCCCGGACGACCCGCTGGCCGTCGCGCGAGGCGCAAGGTTCCCAGAGCATTGAAGCGCAATCGCGGCGCCAGTGCAAGTCGGGAGCGCGTCAGGAGGGTAGTGGGAGCGCCCGCCGGAGCCAGGTTGGCGCCCCCTCAACTCCCGTGGATTCAGCGATCAGATGCCAGCCAGCGGGCCATCAGAAGCTGGGATAGAGGCCGCGCAAGACACCCAGCCCGCCCAGGAAATACACCTTCAGCGTCTCGTCTACGTAGTCCGCGAACTTGTAATTGCTGTCGGTGAGGGCGAAATCAACGCCCCAATACTCCTGATTGGTCTCGATCTCGACGGCGGCGCCGATGTCGGGCGTCGGGAAGGGCATTGCCAGCGGCAGAAAGACCAGATGCCCCTGCGGGCAGTAGCGGTCAATGACGATCGGCAGCTCTTTGCCGGTCGACTTGTTGAGGTAGCGCGTCACGCGGTACTGCGCGGTGAGCTGGCCCTGATCGGCGCTCTCGCCCGCCTGCACCACGTAGCGCAGCTGCCCCGCCCCGACGACCAGGTTGGTCAGCCGCACGTTGTCCAGCGGGTTCATCACCAGATAATCGGGATCGCCCGCCGCCTGGAGATACATCCCCGCCAGCAGATTATCAATGTCGGAGAGCGCCAGCTTGCCGGTGGCGTCGGCGGGCTGGGCCACCTGCGCGCCCAGCGTCGCGCCGTTGGCGGTCGAGGCGTTGTTGAGCGCTTGCGCGATCAGGCCATCCCACATCAACAGATTGCCTGAGCCATCCACGAAGCTCTTGGCGGTGTTGCTGGCGACGCTGGAGAGGGCAGTGCCGCTGGTCGCGGGCGGCGCGCTGAGCGTCAGCGTCAGGATAGCCGGGTTGACCTCGCCGGAGGGCATCGAGGTGACGCCATCGGCCAGCGTGACGACCGCGCCCACGGCGGGCTGCGCTGCATTGGCGCCCGAGAGGCCCGCCTGGAGCCACGCCGCGCCGTCGCCGGGATAACTGGCGCCGCTGGCGACGTAGACGTTGTACTGCGTCGCGTTCGGCACGGTGAAGAGCGTCAGCGTGATGAGCGAGGTCGAGCCGGTGGTGGTCACTTTGCTGGCCGCCGAGCCGGTCGTCTCGCCTTGCGCGTTCTTGGCCGCCACCTTCACCCAATAGGTTCCCGCCGCCAGCGTGCCGCCGCTGGTCGCGGCCGCCAGCACGGGCGCGGGTGGAACCATCAGCAGGCTGGAGGCGCCCAGCAGCCAGCGCTCCTCGGTCATCTTGAGCTGATAGAGCAGCTCGGCGATGCGCCGCGCCCGCACGTCGGCCTCAAGTGAGCGCCCGCGCCACTGGGCCTGAAAGCTGACCTGGTTCATCAGCCCGATGGTCTGCACGGTGTTCTGCATCGGCGCGACGGCGTAGCTAACCTGGCTGGGCAGCGCGCCCTCGGCTAGCGTGCCCCAGTTGCGCGCCGTATCGAAGCTGGTGATCGCCTTCCAGTGGACGACATCCACGCCTGCGCCCCGGCGGCGTGGCAGCATGTTGACCAGCGGCGTCACGACCGGCACGATCACTTTGGCCGGGCGCTCCAGCTCGTAGCCGGTCAGCCCGGTCGCCGTGGTGATGGCGCGTGTCGCGTCACCCATCGCCTCGCGCACCAGCGAGACACTCTCGTCGCTGATGGTCGCCGCGCCCACGGTGGACGCGCTATAGAGAGTGTTTGTCATCGCCCCGCGCTCCTCCTCACTCACACACTCGTTCGTTCGCTCTCGGTTGCCCTCAATTGCTCTCGGCCATAATGCGATTTGTCGAATTGACACGGATACTGTGCCGAGGCGGCTGGCGGTTGAAACCGCGCCTGGGAGGCCCTTCGAGCTGCAAAGCTCGGCTCCGCCTGCCGCCTGCGTGGACCAGGAGCCTCCCCAACCCGCGCAGGCGGGTTTCGCGGCGGCCCGCAGGCCGCCTCCCAGGCGCGACTTCACTGGTCAGCGGTCGGCCGTACCCGCGACAATTCGTCAATCTGCATAATGGCCGCGACTCATCCCTCACCCGCCCTGTTGCAGGCGGATCATCTCCGCCGCCACCGCTAGCTGCGCCTGGGGATCGCGCAGGCGACCCGCCAGCGCCTCCAGCGCGCGATACTCCATGCCCGGCGCCATGCCCGACTCGGCGGAAAGCGGCGCGCCGATCAACGTCTTCTCCACCGCCCGCGCCGCTGGGCCGCCCGCCATCGGCTGCGCCTCCAGCCGCTCCAGGCGAGCGCGCAGGTTGGCCACCACGCGATCAGCCTCCGCCGA
>JAICVT010000291.1 GCA_025935235.1 Ktedonobacterales bacterium
CGCGCTGATTCTGGAGGGGCTGGGCGAGCGCTTTGGCTTGATTGATGAGTCGCGCAATCCCGATGTGGACGACATCGCCGCGCGCTATCTGGCCCAGGGGCATCGCTTTCTGGTGGCCGAGTGGGCGGGCGCGCTGGTGGGGACGGGCGCGCTGCTCTACGAGCCAGATGGCGCGACCTGCCAGCTCGTGCGCGTCTCGGTGCGCCGCGATCTGCGCCGCCAGGGCATCGCGCAGGCCATCGTCGCGGCGCTGCTGGCCGAGGCGCGGGCGGCGGGGCGGGCGTGTGTCTGGGTCGAGACGAACGACTCCTGGCGAGACGCCATCGCGCTCTACCAGCGGCTGGGCTTCGTGGAAGACGAGCGGCGCGAGGGCCTCGTCTTCCTCAGCCGCCCGCTTGGATAAGACTCCTTGTTCCCCCTCGCCCCGTGAGAGAGGGGATTAGGGGGTGAGGTCGCCTCACTTCTTCCTGAACTCGTTGTCCTGGAAGAGGCGGCTGGCGGTGGCGGCGCTCTGCCCCTGATATTTGGAGCCATGCCGCTCGCCGTAGCCCTGGCGCACGGGCGAACTCATCTCCTCGAACGTAATCTGGCAGATGCGCATGCCGGGATAGAGCGCCACGGCGATACGGCCCAGATTGCTGATCTCCAGGGTGATCTTGCCTTTGAAGCCGGGGTCTATGTAGCCTGCCGTGCTGTGGATGACGATGCCCAGCCGCCCGATGCTGCTGCGCCCCTCCAGCCGCGCCACCAGATCGTTGGGAATCTCGACCTGCTCCAGCGTGGTCGCCAGCACGAACTCTCCAGGATGCGCCAGGAAGCGCTCGCCATCCTGGAGCTGCGTCAGGCTGGTCAGATGCTCGAAGCTCGCCGGATCGGACGGATCAATCAGCGCCTGGCGGGTGTAGTTGAAGGTCTGGAAGTCGTAGCCCAGCCGCAGGTCCAGCGAGGCGGGCTGTAGCTGCGTCTCCAGATTGGGCGCGGGCGTGATGTTGATGTCGCCACGCTCCAGGCGCGCGAGGATGTCGCGATCCGACAGTATCATCTCTCTCTGCTCGATCTCTCTCTATCGCTCGTTCGTGTCACTTCGCCGCCGGGCCAATCTCCACTACTAGCGGCTGTGGCCTGCGCGGTCGGCGGTGGGATCATCGGGCCGCGGCGCGTCGTCGTCGAGAGCATCTGTCCGCACAGCCGTCGCCTCATCCGCCCCCGCCTCATCTGCCGTCTCCGCATCTGCCGGAGACTCGACAGGCGCCGTGGAGACGCGCAGGCGGCGGCCTGTCTCGGTCAGCGAGGCCTCCGGGACCAGCTCATCCAGCAGGCCAGCGCGCAGCGCGGTCGCCAGCGCCTCGATGTCGGGCGCGGGCGGGCGATCCTCGCGCAGAGTCGGGACGACGCCGCGCACGGCCGCGTGCGCCTCGGCCACGCCCTTGCCTGGCTTGAGCGGCGCGCGGAAGTCGAGGCCTTGCGCCGCCAGCAGCAACTCGATGGCGATCACGCGATAGGCCAGGTCGAGCGCCTGCCGCAGCTTGAGCGCCGAGGTCGCGCCCATGCTCACGAAGTCCTCCATGCCAGCGGAGGTCGGGATCGAGTCAATGCTGGCGGGGTGCGCTAGCACCTTGATCTCGTTCACCAGCGCCGCCGCCACATACTGCGGGATCATGTAGCCTGAGTTCAGGCCCGGCTCTGGCGTCAGGAAGAGCGGGATGCGGTGATCGCCAGTATCCCAGTCGTGCGGGCCAGTCAGATTGTAGGAGCGGCGCTCCGAGAAGCTCGCCACATGCGCCAGTGAGATCGCCAGGAAGTCGAGCGCCTGCGCCAGCGGCTGGCCGTGGAAGTTGCCCCCAGTCAGCGCGTCGCCATCGTCGGGGAAGAGCAGCGGGTTATCGGTGACGGCGCCCAACTCGGCGGAGAAGACCTGCTCGCAGAAGCCGAGCGCATCGCGCGCCGCGCCCAGCACCTGCGGCGCGCAACGCAGCGAGTAGGGGTCCTGCACGCGCCCGCAATCGGCGTGGCTGGGGTTGATCTCGCTCCCCTCCAGCAGCAGCCTCAGCCGCGCCGCCGAGCGTGGCTGTCCCTGCTGCGGGCGCAGCGCGTGGATGCGCGGATCGAGCGGCACATAGCTGCCCAGCAGCGCCTCGGTGCTCATCGCCACGGCCACCTCCGCCGCGCGGGTCAGGCGCAGCGCGTCGGCCAGCGCCAGCGCGCCGCACGCCTCCATCACATGCGTGCCGTTGATCAGCGCCAGCCCCTCCTTCGCGCTCAGCGTGATGGGCGTCAGCCCGGCGCGCTTTAGCGCCTCGGCGGCGGGCAGGCGCTCGTCCGCATACCACGCCTCGCCCTCGCCGATCAGCGCCAGGCTCAGGTGCGCCAACGGCGCCAGATCGCCACTGGCCCCCACCGAGCCGCGCGTGGGGATGACGGGCGTCACCTGGCGGTTGAGCGCCATCACCAGCAGGTGCAGCGTCTGCTCGCGAATACCAGAGTGGCCGCGCGCCAGGCTGTTGGCCAGCAGCAGCATGATGGCGCGTGCGGTGGGGATGTCGAATGGCTCGCCTGTCCCGCTGGAGTGGCTGCGAATCAGGTTGCGCTGGAGCGCCTCGACCTGCTCCGGCGGAATCTTGACGCGGCTGAGATGCCCAAATCCCGTGGTGATGCCGTAGACGGTGCGATCTTCTTCGGTCAGCCGGTCAACGAACGCCCGCGCCATGCGCACACGCCCCAGCGCGCCGGGGGCCAGCGCCACCTCGGCGCCCGCGCGCGCGACGGCGGCCACCTCGGCGAGGGTCAGGCGCAGCGCGCCAACGCCGCCGATGATGACACGTTGCGGCGCGCGTCGTCGCGCAGCCTGCGAGTGATCCGGGTGATCTGGGTGATCCGGCTCGGTCATGGACTCGGTCATGCCGTTTCTTCTCTCCGTGCGGGAACTACGTGCAAGCTCAATGGGGCAGGCGTCGGCGTGCTTCAACCTTTTCAGGGTACGCCCCGTATTTTACCATGTACGGCTATCTACCACCGTGCAGCGCGGAACTCGCACACAAGAGGATGACCGGTTTCGCGCCGCGTGCAGCGAATGAGCGCATATCCCCACTCTTCCATCCACCCGGTCATCCAGTGGCGTTCGGCCATCGCCTGACCATCGCCTATGCCCGTACCCACCACACTCAGGACGCGCCGTGTCGCGCCTCACGCTTTCAGGAGGACAGCTATGCGGAATGATCTCCGAACTCACCATGCCGCCGCGCTCGCCCCGGCGCTTGCTCCGGCGCTTGCGTCGCGCCGCCCTCGTCGCCTCGCGCTGGCCGATGTGCAGGCGTTCGCCGCGCCCGCGCGCCAGACCTGCCACGCCAGCCGCCGCGCCGCCCAGCGCAACCTCGCGGGCGCCATTGACTACATCATGGCGTGGGGTCGCCCGATCCAGCGGACGGGCGTCTGCTTCTACTTCCTGGGCCGCCGCGACATCCCGCCGCAGCACCGCCATCTGCCGCAGATCGCGCGGCTGGCAGGCTCAGTCGCGCTGCTCTCGCCCGATGGTGAGGTCATCACGCTCTATCGCAACGCCGACGCGCTGCGCGAGATCGAGCGCAAGATGAAATATCGCTTCACCCCTGGCTATCCCGTATTCGGCCATGACGCGGCGGATGACACCAAGGATGAGGTTGGCGGCGCGCGGAGTGGCAGCGCTGACTGAGCGTCGCGGAGCCGCGCCAGTGGACGGATCACGGTGGCGAGAGAGCGGCGCCAATTCTGCGGATGAGGAGCGCGGCGGCGAGGAGCCAGCCCTGGCCGGCGCCTTCCGGGCAGCCTGATGGATGTCTTTGACTTTCAAAGGATTGAGGAGTTGGCGCCATGTCGCGAACCCAACAGCGCACCGAGCAGGTCGGGCAGGTCGTTGTCGCCCTGCATGATGTCGCGCCGCTCTTCGAGGACGCCATCCGCGCGCAGATTGATCTGCTGGCGGCGATGGATGTCCACCGCCTGACGCTGCTGGTGACGCCCGACTGGCATGGCGCGGCGCCACTCGCCGACGCGCCGGGACTCGTCGAGCTGCTGCGCGTGCAGGTGGCGGCGGGCAGCCAGCTCGCGCTACACGGCTACACGCACCAGCCAGCCGTGGGCGCCACGTTCGCCGGGCCTCGGCTCAGTCGGGCGCGGGCGCGGCTCTTCGCATCGGACGCGGCGGAGTTCCTGACGCTCACAGAGGAGGAGGCCGAGGAGGCGCTGCGCGCCGGGCTGGAGATGTTCGAGCGGGCTGGCCTGCCGCGCCCGGCGATGTTTTGCGCGCCGGGCTGGCTGCACAACGCGGCGGTTAAAGCGGCCCTGACCCGCGCCGGGCTGCGCTACCTGATCGGCATGTCTGACGTGCGCGATCTGTGGAGCGGCTGGCGCATCGCAACGCCGTCGGTGGGCTACATGGGCGCCGGGCCAAAGCAGGAGTTGGGAGTGCGCATCCTCAACCAGCTCGTTCGCTGGACGAAGCTGCGCTCGGCGCCGGTCGCCTGCGTCTATCTGCACCCGCAGGGCGAGCCAACTGGCGCGCTCGTCCGCGGCCAGCTTGCCTATCTCTCGAAGCTGCTGGCGCGCGGCTGGCAGCCCGCCACCTATGCCGATCTCTTCGGCGCTGGCTCCGCGACCGCTGCCAGTGTTGCTCTGGAGGTCAGTCCTCGCGTCAATCTGCCACCGGTCAGTCACGATGACGGTCACGAGGCTATCTATGAGGCTGTCGTCGTAGACAACCCGAATAACGAATCGGACGCTAGCGCGGAGCAGTCCGTCGCTCAGCCAGAAGCCAATCCAGCGGCCGAGTCTGTCGCCACGCGCTCCGAGCGCAGGCGGATGCTCCATGCCTCGTGAGCGCCGCTATGCGTGACAACGACGACCCAGCCGCCGCGCGCATCACCGTCGTGATCCCCGCGCACAATGAGGCGAGCTATCTGGAGGCTGCGCTGGCCTCGGTCCTCGCGCAGGACTATCCGTTGGAGGCGCTGGAGTGCGTGGTGGTGGATAACGCCTCGACCGACGCCACCGCGCGGATCGCTCGCGAGTTCGCCGAGCGGCACGAGGATCTGCGCGTCTGCGTGGCGCACGAGACGCGGCTGGGTGTCTCGTGCGCCAAGAATCGCGGCGCGCGGCTGGCCTCGGGCGATACGCTGCTCTTTCTGGACGCCGATTCGCGCATGACGCCGGGGCTGGCGCGCGCGGTGGCGGCGCGGCGTCGGGCGGGCGACCCGGCCGGCTCCATCCGCATCGTCGCCGACTCCAATTCGCTAGTGGAGCGCGCCTTCTTTGACCTGATGGAGGTGGGCGCGCTGCTCTTCGGCATCCGCTCGGAGATGTTCTATTGCGACCGCGCGCTCTTCCTCGCGCTGGGCGGCTTCGACGAGGCGATCCAGCTGGCCGAAGACCTGGAGTTCCTCGACCGCGTGAAGGCGCATCTGCGCCGCGCCAGCCAGGGCGGCAAGGGGATAGGCAGGGGCAAGCGCGCCGCTGTCTGCCACATCAGCCGCGACACCATCCTCACCTCGCCGCGCCGCCTACGCACGCGCCCCCATCACCTCGCCATCGCGACGCTCTTCGCGCGCTGGGCGCTGGCCTTCGCGGGCGTCGGGCGCAAGCGCGACTACGCGCTGTAAGCGGCGACTTTCGACCTGCGTACCTTCAGGCGCGGTCAGGCGGACGACGGGCGGTAGAATCCCTGGGACTCAACATCAAAGGCGCGATTGAAGCGCGCGCGGTAGTTCTCGAGGGCTA
>JAICVT010000370.1 GCA_025935235.1 Ktedonobacterales bacterium
GAGAGCGCGCCCGCGTTTTCGACCTTCTCCCATCCGGACTGTTACCGTCGGCTCCGGCCTCGCACCGGAATCTGCGACCTCATCAGAAGCCGCTCGCGGGCTGGGCGCGCGCGTCGGGCGACGCGGAACGCCATACCGCCGGTCGGGAATTACACCCTGCCCCGAAGGTCAACCTGTTGATGCAGTTGACGGACTGTTGTCGCGAACGACCGCCCCGGCGTGTTACGCGCTCGCGGGCGACTGCTCCGCCACGTTGAAATCATACCGCTCGATGACCGGATTCGCCAAGAGCTTGTCGCACATCTGGCGCACGGCCTCCTCGGCGGCGCGCTGGTCGGCGGCGCTCAGCGTGACCTCCAGATATTTGCCGACCCGCACGCCGACCACATCGTCGTAGCCGAGCTGGCGCAGGCCATGCAGCACCGCGTCGCCCTGGGGGTCGAGCACGACCGGCTTGAGGGTCACATGGATGCGCGCCAGCCAGACAATTCCTGCTGGCGCCGCGCTGGCCCCGTCTTGCATCGTGATAGTCTCTCTCTATTGCTCTCAGGATGGTAGCCGCGCGCCACACTACCCGCGTTCGCCGCGCGGAGTGCGACACTCGTCGCACTGGCAGGTGGCGCGCAGCCGCTCGTAGGTGTAGATGCCCGTGTGGTGGCCATCGCCCCAGACGGGCGTCAGGCCATAGCGCCCGACGACCTGCACTTCATAGAGTGTCGTCTGCTGCTCGGTGAAGCGCGTCTCGGCGTCCACGCTGCCCCGCTGGCCGCCCTCGCCCGCGCACCAGGCGCACGGGCAGCCGCGCCGCAGCGCCTCATACGCGTGCTCGCTGGCATGGCCGTCTGACCAATCAATCAGCAGGCGGCGCCGGTCTTCATCCAGCGTGTAGGAGATCGGCATGACATCGCTTGGTAGTCGCATAGTGTGTTTCCAGATGTCCAGGTGGCTGCGCTGGATGATCCAGCGGACGCGGAGCCGCCGTCAGCCCTTGATCGCCGCGCCGGACGCGCTCTCTGGCAGTATACCGCGCCGCGCGTCCGCGCTGCCCGCCACTCCGCGCGCCCAGCGTCCGCCGACCAGCGCCGCGAAGCAGATCGCCAGCGTCAGCAGCTCGCAGATGATGTTGACCCGAATCCACGGAGCGACCCATCCAGCATAGTTGTCGGACTCCAGCCCAATCTCGGCGATGATGGCGCAGGTGGTGATGGCGAGCGGCGCCAGCCACAGCGCGGCCCACGCCAGCCACTCGCGCCGCGTGATGGCGCCGAACGCGCCGCCATGCCGTGGCACGGAGGCCAGCGCCCAGACGGTGGCGAAGAGTGCGCTCTCCAGAAAGTAGTAGGGCCAGAGGGTCTTGATGAGCAGGGCGAAGCAGAAGCTGGCCAGCGCTAGCAGCCCATAGATGTCGGGCATGTTCAGATCGAGGTCGCTGTGCGCGATATGCGCGAAGAGGACGAGCAGCGCGGCAACGAGCAGCGTGAAGAGCGCGTCGAAATGCTGGGCGATGGCGATGAACATCGGCGAACCGCTGATGCCCCACAGGTCGCCACCGCCGACTGGCAGCGCGCCGCGAAAGCTGAAGAGCGAGAAGATGACATCGCGTCCGTCCGCCAGCAGGAAGGGAGCCAGCCCCAGCAGCAGCATGCCGCCCGCCGCCAGCAGGGCCAGCGCGGCGCCACGCCAGCGTCGCCAGACCAGCAGCGTCAGCCCCAGCGCCAGGATCAGCAGCGTGGCATCGCTGCGCGCCAGCAGCGCCAAGCCGAGCAGCGCGCCGCCGCGCAGATAGCGCGTGTCGGCGATCAGGCGGGTAGCGGCCAGCGCCAGCCAGACGACGATGCTCTGTTCGATGTGGCCGTAGTAGAGCGCGTCGAGCCAGAGCAGCGGCGAAAGGACGATCGGCAGCCAGAGCAGCGCGCGCGCCGCCCCACGCAGCGGCGGCCCGAAACGATCCACCGCGCGGGCTGCCTCCCAGCCGACCAGCAGCGGGAAGGGCGCGCAGATGGCGAAGACCAGCATGCGGCGCAACGCCGGATCGCCCAGCCAGCCGAGCGCCTGCGCCAGCCACGCCGCCAGCGTCACCGGGATCAGCCCCAGCGGGCCGTTGGCATTGGGATAGATGCCGACGCGCAGCGTATAGATGTCCAGCGGGCGACCGGCCAGCGCGATGTGCGCGGCGGGCAGGAAGAAGATGTCCAGATCGGTTGGGTTGACCTTGTCGAAGGCCGTCACCGTCCACAGCAGCTCGTAGGCCACCACCGCCAGCGCGATCAGCAGCCGCCGACGCCAGCGCGCGGGCAGGCGGTCGAGCTGGTGACGCAGCGCCGCCCATAGCCGCGCGGGCGCCTGACTGGGCGCGGAGGATGTTTGCTGCTCGATGACCACGGCTACAACTCCTGAGAACGACCTTCCGCTATACTACGCCTCGCGCGCGCCGATGTCACTCCGCCAGCGCGCGCCATCGAAGCGCACGCGCGCGATGTTGGCGTAGACGCGCTCGCGGGCCGCCGTCACCGTCGCGCCGCGCGCCACCAGCGTCAGCACGCGCCCGCCCGAGGTGATGAGGCTGCCATCCGCCGCGCGCTGGGCGCCAGCGTGGAAGGCCAGGATGTCGTCGTCCAGCGCATCCAGCCCGCTGATGGGCTTGCCCTTCTCGTAGGCGTCGGGATAGCCGCCCGAAGCCATCACCACGCCGCAGGTTGCCTCGTCGCTCCAGACGGGGGCTGGAACCGTGTCGAGCCGACCAGCGGCGACGGCGGCGCACAGCTCCAGCAGATCGCTCTGGAGGCGTGGCAGCACGACCTGTGTCTCCGGGTCGCCGAAGCGGCAGTTGAACTCGACCACTTTTGGCCCCTCGTCGGTCAGCATCAGCCCGGCGTAGAGCAGACCGCGAAAGGGCGAGCCATCGGCCGCCAGCGCCGCCACCGTGGGCCGCAGGATCTCGCGCTCGATGGTCGCCAGCAGCTCAGGGGTGGCGAACTTCGGCGGCGAGTAGGCGCCCATCCCGCCGGTATTCGGCCCCTCATCCTGATCGCAGGCGCGCTTGTAGTCGCAGGCGGGGGCCAGTGGAAAGATGCGCTCGCCGTCGGTTAGCGCGAAGAGCGACAGCTCGACCCCGCGCATGTACTCCTCGATCAGCAGGCTCGCGCCCGCGTCGCCCAACGTCCGCTCGCGCATCAAGTGATCCAGGGCGGCCAGCGCGTCGCGCTCATCCTCGACGATGAAGACGCCCTTGCCAGCCGCCAGCCCATCGGCCTTCACCACCAGCGGGAATGGCTCGGCGTTGGCGGCGCGCTGGCGCACCCACGCGGCCGCCGCGCTGTGATCGGTGAAGCGCGCGGCGGTGGCTGTTGGCACGCCCGCCCGCTCCATCAGCGACTTCGACCAGAGCTTGCTGCTCTCGATGCGCGCCGCCGCCGCTGTCGGCCCGAAGACCGCCAGCCCGCGCTGCTCAAACACATCCACGATGCCGCCGCTGAGCGGGTCTTCTGGCCCGATCAGCGTCAGATCAATGGCGTTGCGCGCGGCCCACTCAGCGCAGGCGCCGAAATCCATCGGATCGAGGCTGACATTCTCGGCCACGCTGGCCGTGCCACCATTGCCCGGCGCGCAATAGAGCTTGGTGAGCCGGGGCGAGCGACTGAGCGCCCAGCAGAGCGTGTGCTCGCGCGCGCCGGAGCCGATGACCAGTACTCGCATGCTGCCCCTCTCACTCTCTGGCTGGCGTCGCTACGGCGCGGCCATGCATGGCCGGCGCACGGAGTTGCAGGGCATAAATGCCCCTCAGAATTAACGCCATCGTCAGCGTGCTCCGGCCTCGATGACGTTTTGCGTGTTGATCGGGTCATCGTCCGTGCGTGGCGAACGAGCGGCTAAAGCCGCAGCCAGGTGGCCTGCGGGCCGCGAAGCCTGCCTCCGCAGGCTAGGGCGCGGCGCGTCGTTTCCCAGCCCGCGGAGGCGCGTCGTTTCCCAGCCCGCGGAGGCGGGCTTGGCGGCGGAACGCCCGTAGTTGCGGCTTTAGCCGCCCGTTCCCCCACGCCGGGTGATAACCCGATCAATGAATGAAACATCATCAAGGCCGAGAGCGTTTAGCTGCCGTCTCGCTCTTCA
>JAICVT010000108.1 GCA_025935235.1 Ktedonobacterales bacterium
ACCAGGCGAGACAAGGAGAAGCGCGATGCCGAAAAAGCCGCCACCGCCTCCACAGCCCGGCGATCAGCCGCCCGCCGGCGCGGGCGCGCCGCAGGAGAGGCAGGATGCGCAGAATACGCCGCTCGATCAGCAGAACATCGCCGCTGAGCTGCCGCCCGACGCGCGTGAGCGCCTGGCCGAGTCGCGCGGCGAAGGTGGTCGGCGCAAACTCTTCACCAGCGACCTCTCCGTCAACGAGCTGGCGCTGATCCATGACGCCGGATTCGAGCCGGTAGGCATGGTGGTCGGCTCCAGCGTCTACCACATCGGCTGGCAGCCCAACTACGTCTCATATGGCGGCTTCGGTATGGGCTATGTCTATCAGGACCAGGAGCTGGACACGCTGACGGCCGCCAAATACAACGCGCGCGAGCTGGCGATGTCGCGCATGGAGGCCGAGGCCGATGCGCTGGGCGCTGATGGCATCGTCGGCGTGCGGCTGGAGGTTGGCGAGTTCGAGTGGGGCGCCGAGCTGGCCGAGTTCATGGCGGTCGGCACGGCGGTGCGCGCGCGGGGTGCGGGTGGCCCAGCGGGCGGCGCCCCTGGCGCGTTCCGCACGAAGTTTGGCAAGCCCTTCACCAGCGACCTCTCTGGCCAGGAGTTCTCGACGCTGCTCAAGGCGGGCTATCGCCCGCTGGGGCTGGTAATGGGTGTCTCGGTCTACGCCGCCTACCAGAACGGCTACGAGTTCCAGATGATCTCCGGCTGGACGTATGGTTGGACGGGCATGGGCGCGATTGGCGGTGGCGGCTTCGGCAGCTACAACCAGGAGGTCCAGCACTTCACCGACGCGATGTACGCCGCGCGCGATCTGGCGATGGGCCGCTTGCAGCGTGAGGCGCTGGAGCTGGGCGCCGAGGGCGTGGTGGGCATGCGCGTGGAGGTCTCGCCCTCGCTCTCGAAAGACGACCCGGAGTTCTGGAACGAGCTGAACGAGCGCGACTCCGGCATGCCCGCGAACCACTGGCGCACGTTCCTCGTAGATATGTTCGCCATCGGCACGGCGGTCGCCCCGCTCAGCGCGGAGCATCAGATCGCGAAGCCGCAGATGATGGTGTTTCTGGACAAATAGCGCACCGGACGACGATAGGACAGGAGGCGCCAGAGCGCATGGCCAATGACGACGGCTCCGATCAGAGCGGGATGGAGTTCGAGCTGCTGGCGGCCTCGCTGCGCGCCGACGCCAGCGACGCGGTCGCCTTTCTGGAGGCGCTGGCCACCAAGCTGAGTGGCGCGCTGCCACAACGCACCCAGGTGGAGCGCGGCGGCGGCCTCTTCAGCCACAGCCATCCAGTCAAGCGCATCGCGGTGCGGCTGGGCGAGTGGGAATATGCGCTGGCGGCGGAGATGGGTGGCGCGCTCTCAGCCAGCCGCACCCACGCCGTGCGCGGCATCACGCTGAAGAGTGAGCCGCTCGGCCTCGATCAGTGGATCAACGAACTATCCGCCGATCTCGCCGAGCTGGCCAATTCCAGCCTGCAAGACCAGACCGCGCTCAAGCGCCTGCTCAGCTAACAATACATGCCCTTCGATACCGCACGTGACGGCTACGCGGAGTGAGAGCACCCTGCTACGCAGGGAGATGTCCGAGAGATGTCCGGGGAGACGCGCTTCCCGGCGGGCACGAGGAGATGAGACGATGCCGCGTCAGACACAGGGCCAGCAGGGACAACCTCAGGGTCAGCAGGGTCAGCAAGACCAGCAGAACATCCAGCCCGACCAGTCATCGGCGCCCGTCGAGATGCCGCAGCACGCGCTCGAACGCCTGAAGCGCATGCGCGGCGGCGATGGCGCGCGGCCACTCTTCACCAGTGACCTGAGCGTCAACGAGTTCCTGCTGGTGAAGGAGGCGGGGTTCGATCCCGTCGGCATGGTGGTCGGATCGAGCATCTATCACATCGGCTACCAGCGCTCGATGTTCAACGTCAGCCAGGAGCTGGGCGTGCTCTCGCAGGCGATGTATAACGCGCGCGAGCTGGCGATGGCGCGCATGGAGGCCGAGGCCGACGCGCTAGGCGCCGATGGCATCGTCGGTGTGCGGCTCGATGTCGGGCGCTATGAGTGGGGCGCCGATCTGGCGGAGTTCATCGCCATTGGCACGGCGGTTCGCTCGCGCGATGGCGCAAACCACCGCACCAAGTTTGGCAAGCCCTTCACCAGCGACCTCTCCGGCCAGGATTTCCGCACGCTGCTGGCGGCGGGCTACCGCCCAACAGGCATGGTGATGGGCAGTTGTGTCTACCACGTCGCCTATCAGGGGCTGGGCCAGTGGATGCGTACAGTCGGGCGCAACGTCGAGATGCAGAACTACACCCAGGGCCTCTACGACGCGCGCGAGCTGGCGATGGAGCGCATGCAGGCCGAGGCCGAGAATCTGGGCGCCGACGGCATCACCGGCACGCAGATCAAAGAGTCGAGCCACGGCTGGGATAGCCACGTCATCGAGTTCTTCGCGGTCGGTACGGCGGTGATCGCCATCAGCGACGATCACGAGATCACCCCGCCGCAGATGGTGCTGAGCCTGAATAGCTAAACGACGGCTGGCGGTTGAAACCACGCCTGGGAGGCGGCTCGCGCCGCCGCGAAACCCGCCTGCGCGGGTTGGGACGACTCCTCAGTCCGCTCAGGCGGTAGGTGGAGCCGAGCTTCGCGGCCAAAGGCCTCCCAGGCGCGATTTTACTCGCCAGCTTGCCCGTGCATACCAACTCCCGTTATCCACCTCGTAACGCTTGAAGGAGTAGATCAGCGTATGGCCAGCGCGGTCGTCGAGCTTGAAGGACATCTGATTGATTCGCTGATCTTGCCGCGCGTCTGGGGCGCCATCGAAGACGCGGGCGCGCACTTCCATGTGCTGGAGATGCGCGTCGGCCAGAGCGAGCTGGAAGAGAGCTACGTCCGCATGGAGGTCATCGCGGATGACGACCGGCAGCTTGCCGACCTGATGGGCGAGCTGTCGCGCCTGGGCGCCGCGCCGTTCACCGAGCGCGACGCGCGGACGGAACCTGCCCCGCGCGATGGCATCCTGCCCGACGACTTCTACTCCACCATGAGCCTGCCCACCTTTGTGCGCGTGCGCGGCCAGTGGGTCGAGGTCGCGCGGATCGAGATGGACGTCGCGATTGTGGTGGACGCCGAGCGCGGGACGGCGCGCGCCTGCCCGATGCACGAGGCGCGCCAGGGCGACGCGGTGGTGGTCGGCTTCGACGGCGTGCGGGTCGAGCCGCTGGAGCGACCCCGCCAGCGCGAGTCCTTCGGCTTCATGCAAAGCGCTGTCTCATCCGAGCGCGCCAAGTCGCTGGCCATCACCGAGGTGGCGCAGGCCATGCGCGACGCCCGCGCCCACGGCGGCAAGACGCTCTTCGTGCTGGGGCCAGCCATCGTCCACACGGCCGCGCGCCAGCACATCGCCTCGCTGATCCGGCGCGGCTACGTCCAGACGCTCTTCGGCGGCAACGCCATCGTCACACACGACGCCGAAGCGGCGCTCTTCGGCACCTCGCTGGGCATTGATCTGAAGACCGGGCAGCCGGTGGAGCATGGCCACCGCAACCACCTGCGCGCCGTCAACACCGTGCGCGCGGCAGGCTCGCTGGAGGAGGCGCATCAGCGCGGCCTGCTGGGCGACGGCATCATCGCCGCCGCGCTGGAGAACGGTGTTGAGCTTGTGCTGGCTGGCTCGATCCGCGATGACGGCCCGATGCCCGGCGTCATCACCGATAGCGTCGCGGCGCAGGGACGCATGCGTGAGGCCTGCCAGGGCGTCGAGGTCTGCGTGATCGCCGCCAGCATGCTGCACGGCATTGCCACCACCAACATGCTGCCCGCCGCCGTCAAATGCGTGGTGGTAGACATCAACCCCGCCGTCGTCACCAAGCTGGCGGACCGCGGCGCGACGCTGGCGATGGGCCTCGTCACCGATGTAGAACTCTTCCTCCGCGAGCTGGACGCCGAGCTGGACGGCCAGAACTAGCACGCGCGCAGCCGCGCGACTTCCTGTATACTGAGGCGGCAAGTCGGCTACGAAGCGCGCTATGAGGAGGCCCGCATGCCCGCCAGGAGTTTCATCGGTGAAGTCGAGGATGCGGCGCGACGCTTCTACGCGACGGTGATGCGGGGCGAGGTCAGCGATGCCAATGTGCGCGGCTACCTGCGCGCGGCCAGCCAGATCGCCGAGGTCTGGGAGCGGATAGACGCGCGCATCGCGGAGCGCATCGGCCAGGGCGATCCGCCCTGGGAGGCGTATCAGCGGCTGGGCTACGCGCTGGCCTTCATCCGCGTGGCGCGCGCCTATCAGGTCTTCGTGCAGGAGCTGCTGGCCGCCGACGCCGCCGCTGATCCCGCGACGATTGGCTTTCTGCCGCGTGTGACGTATGACCAGGCCAACGCGCTGGCCCACGAGATACAGCCTAACCTCCAGCGCGCGCTGGCGGCGCTCACCGATAGCGCCTATGCGCCCGATGTCTACCTGCCGCTGACGCTGGCGCCGCGTGTCGAGGCTGAAGGCGCCTGCCCGGCTACCCACCTGGAAGGCATGCTCAGCGCCGCGCGCGAGATTCGCACGTGGGCCGCTGGCCTGATCGCTGAGTATACGGAAGCGGTGCGGCGGGCTACCCAGGCCGGATCGGCTGCGCCAGATGCGATTACCCAGCACATCGAGCGGCTGAATAGCCGCCTGACACTGGCCGATAGCCAACTGCGCTTCGGCGATGATCTGGTGGGGCAGGTTACGCAGAGCGAGGCGACCCCCGAGCTGCACGAGCAGGGCGAGGACTGCATCTGGGCGGCCCTGCGCGCCTACTTCACGCTCAATCAGGCCGTCGCGCTGCCCGATCTGCTGGTAGACAGCCCGCCGGAGATTCTGGAGGGAGACGCGCCGCTGCTGCCCGCGCCAGAGGCGTCAGAAGCGGCGCCCGCTGAGCCGAGCGCGCCGCGCACGACCCGCAAGCGCAGTGGCGAGAAGTCGCCGCGAGCGCCCCGGCGGCGCTATCAGGATCGCGAGATTCGCCCCAGCGACCTCTGGCGTATCGCCTCGCCCAGCGCGCGCAGCGAGCTACGCGGCACGCCGTTCGGGCGCGACGAGATGAAGGAGGTGTGCGAGCGGATGAATGGCATCCTCACCGCCGACGCCCAGCGCTATCTGGATGCGGTGGCGAGCGCGGAGCAGCGTGGCGACGTGATCGTCATCGGCGCGATGTCCAACTGCCCGTTCGAGCCGCTCTATCGCGCGCGGCGCCCGCTCAACCTCTGCGGCGCGCACATCGCCGCGCGCCATGAGTTTCACTGGAACTACCACAGCGGCCATCTGGAGCAAGCCGCCCGCTTTGACCGCGTCAACGAGTGGCGCGAGTGCGAGGAATAGCGAACAACAGCGAAGTGGAAAGAGCAGCGCCCATAGCTCCCCTCTCCCGCACAGCGGGGGAGGGGTTGGGGGAGGGGGCTACCCGCGCCCGCCATCGTAGCGAATCCCCGCCACGCCCAGCGCCTCGCGTGCGATGCCCCAGGCCACCAGCAGCGCCATCGGCTCGATCAGCAAGATCATCACGATCCACAGCCAGAGGAAGCCAAACTGAATCGCCTTTGAGAAGGCCAGAATCATCACGAAGATGACGGCTGGAGCAACCGGCAGCGAGAGGCAGAGCAGCGTCACCACGACGCGATAGAAGCCGGTGAGCAGCGGCTGCTGGACGTTCTTGGGGGCCTTGTATTCTTGCCCAGGCTTGGCGCGGGGGATGGTGACGAAGCGCTCATCCTCTGGCGCGGCGGCCTGCACGTTGGATTGTGTCTCTGCGCTCATGGCGACCATCCTGTCAACCTGCATGGCGCCCGTCCTGCCCGGCGATCCTCTGTGACCGTCGGCGCCTGACGCCCTAGTATAGAGTGTAGGTCAGCCCGCCAGCCGCGTCAAGCGTGGTATGCGTGGGCCGCGCTCATCCGCCGCGCTCATCCGCCGCGCTCAGTAGTCAGCGCGATACAATGTCCACTAAGATAGCGGGAAGCGCCGCCCGCTTTGATTCGCATGAGTCGGGAGTATGCCCATGAGCGCGCCGTCTCTGGATTACGACACAATACTACGAGTGATCCGAAAGTGGCCGAAAGATGCGCAGGTAGAGCTGGCTCGCGAGATTTTGCGCGAGGCGGAAGACAACCGCAAGCAACAGCCGTCGGATACAACGCCATCCTCGTCGCGAGAAGATAGCTTTCGTCAGTTGATCGGCATCCTCGCTACTGACCAGCCCGCGCCATCAGACGAGGAGATCGAGCGCTGGCGAGAAGAGCGGCGGATGGAGAAATATGGCCACTAGCGATGCCTCCACGCCTCCCCTGCGTGTCCTCGTCGACACGAATGTCGCCCTCGACCTGTTCTTGCAGCGCGAACCGTGGGCAACCGAGGCGCAAGGCCTGGTCAGCGCCTACACGCAAGGCAAAGTAGTTGGCTATGTGCCAGCATCGGCTCTGACGGACATCTTCTACATCAGTCGTCGTATCGTCGGCGCTGATAAGGCGTTTCACGTAATTGACCTATGTTTGAGCGCCTTTGCTGTGATCGCCGTTGATCGCGCTGTCATTGATCAGGCGCGTACACTGCCAGGCGCTGACTTTGAGGATAACGTCCAGATTGCGTGCGCTCAGGTCGCTCAACTGGATGCTATTGTCACTCGAGATGCTACCGGGTTTGTGCATGCGCCCATGCCCACACTGGCGCCGAAAGACGTGGCCAACCAAGTCAAGTAGATCCTTCACATCAGGAGACATGCCGCTATGCCGCTCGGTAGACGTCCGATCCTGCTGCTGCTGAATGGCGTCATCCACACGATGGAGCCAGGCCAGCCAATCGTCTCGGCGCTGGCGATTGATCGTGGCTCTGGCCGCATCCTGGCGGCGGGCGACGCCAGCGATCTGCGCGAATACGCTGGCCCGCTGACCGACACGCTCGATCTGGGAGGCCGCGTCGCACTGCCCGGCCTGATTGACGCGCACACGCACCTACTGGGCTACGCGATGGGTCGGCTGGAGGTTGAGCTGCGCGACACCCGCTCGGAGGATGAGGCGGTGGCGCTGGTCAAGGCGCGCGTGGAGGCCCAGGCGTCGGGAACCTGGATCGTCGGCCACAGCTGGGACAAGAACGCCTGGCGGCCAGAGCGCTTCCCCACCAAAGCCTCGCTCGACGCCATCGCGCCGGAGCATCCGGTCATGCTGGCCAGCCATGACTACCACAGCGTCTGGGTCAACTCCGAGGCCATGCGCCGCGCGGGCGTTGACGCGACCACCGCTGATCCCGGCTCCGGGCGCATCGAGCGCGACAGCGCGGGCGAGCCAACCGGCATGTTCTTCGAGAACGGCGCCATCGAAATGATCGAGCGCGCCATCACCCCGCCCAGCGATGAGACGCTGGCTGCCGAGCTGCGCGCCGTCTTCGTCGAGCTGCGCTCGCGCGGCGTCACGGGCGTCCACAACATCGAGGCCGAGCAGAGCCTGCGGCTGATGCAGCGGCTGCGCGCCGAGGGCGAGATTGGCCCGCGCGTGCTGCTCTACATCCGGCGCGAGGCGCTGCCCGCCGCGCTGGGGCTGGGCTTGCAAGCGGGCTTTGGCGACGACTTCCTGCGCTTCGCCGGGGTCAAGGTCTACATGGATGGCGCGCTCGGCTCGCAGACCGCCGCGATGCTCGATCCGTATGAGGGCGGCGCGGGCAAGCTCGGGCTGCTGACGACCGGCGACGAGGAGATCGAGCGCGTCGTGCGCGAGTCGGCGGAGGGCGGCGTCGGCATGGCGATCCACGCCATCGGCGACCGCGCCGTCAAGACCGCGCTGGATGGCATCGAGGCGGGGCGCAAGGCGGGCACGCTCCCGGCGCGGCGCATCCGGCTGGAGCATGTGCAGTTGGCGCGCATGGAAGACTTGCAGCGCATGGCGCGGCTGGGCGTGGTGGCCTCGATCCAGCCGTTCCACGCTGTCGTTGATCGCTACACCGCCGAGCGCTACTGGGGCGACCGCTATCGCCGCGCCTACGCCTATCGCACGATGGGCGAGCTGGGCGTGCGGGTGGCCTTCGGCTCCGATACGCCTGTGGATACCTGCGATCCGCTGCGCATCCTGCACGCGGCCATCAACCGCTACGACGACCGCACGCCCGACGCGGGGGCCTGGCTGCCCGATCAGGCGCTGACGATGAGCCAGGCGCTCTACGCCTATACAGCGGGCGCGGCCTACGCGGGCGGGCAGGAGCAACACCAGGGGTCGCTGGCGCCAGGCAAGCTGGCGGACATCGCCGTGCTGGCCGAAGACCCCTTCACGCTGCCCAAAGAGCGCATCGCCGGGGCGCAGGTGGCTGCCACGTTGATCGGCGGCGAGCTGGTTCACGGCGCGCTGGAGTAGCGTGCAGCGTGATGGTCTTCACAATTTTCTCAGCCTGTTCGCTGTTATCGTGACACATACGGGGCAGTCATACTAGTGATCCGCGTGTGTGCTCCACGATGAAAGCGAAAGGGAACCGAGGAATGTTCTGGGCGCGCAGAAGGAGTGTGATCGCGACCGTGGCGGCGCTGCTGGCCCTGGCGCTGGCGGGCTGTGGAGGCGGCGGCGCATCTGCCCCTACGGGCGATGCGCCGCCGCAGGCTACCGCCAGCGCGACCACCGCAGCCACTGCCACCGTCGCTCCGGCGCCTACCGCAACGCAACTGCCCACGGTGAATCTGCCCGCGAGCTGCCACAACATGAACGCTGGCCCCTACACGCAGGTGGGCGCTCTGATCGTCAGCTCGGTGGATAGCCACTTCGTGAACGTCGCCGAGCAGATTCCGCAGGGCGCCCCGAATCAGCCGCTGAAGATCTCCTCCAATGGGCAGCTCCCCAATATCAACCCTGGAGCTACACCCCTCGCGGCGAACGGACAAGGCCTGATCGTGTTCTCGGTCTGCAACGGCTCAGCCTCACAGGCCGTCGCACTGCAATCCGTCACCGTGCGCATCGCTAGCTTCACGCCGTATTCTGGCGCGCTGGCGGGCTGGAATGTCTGCAAAGATGGCTACTACGACGCCAACCAGCAGGCGGCCAATAGCGGCGGCTGCGGCGGCGGCTACCTCGCCAACGAGTACCTCCAGGCGACGTTTGCCAGCGGAGCCGGCGTCGGAGACTCGACGACTGGCAAGATGATCAGCTCAGCCCCCGCGCAGCCGGGCGATCCTGACCCCTACCCCGCGCTGCCACTCTCCATCGCGCCGGGCCATGTCGTCGCGTTGGCAGTCGCTGTGGCGGTTCCCAACACGCCTGGCACGTATACGCTAGCGTTCGGCCTGTCCATCGGTTCAGCGTCGCCAGCCTACTTCGAGACCACTTCGGCTTCGCTCTACGCGCCCATCACACAGGAGTGGAGCGGCCAGAACTGCACAGCGGCCAGCATGAAGTCGCAGATTCCTGAGCCCGCGCCACAGGGAACGCTGTACATCTGCCCGCCCGCATCCTGAGCGCCCTGATCGGCGTCGCTCGCCGCCACGACTCCTCGGCTACGCAATCCTCCTGAGCGGCGGGGGAATGGTGGTACACTGGGACATCACCCGCATCACCATTCCCCCGCGCGGGCGACCCGCGCCACCGACTGGAAAGCGAGCGCGCCGATGGAGACGACCGCACTGCTCGAAGCCGCTCAAGCGCGAGTTGAGGGCTTCCTCGCCGACCTGGAGCGGCTGGTCAACATTGACTCAGGCACGTATACGCCCGCCGGGGTGGCGCGTGTCTCGGACGAGCTGCAGCGCCACTTTCACGAGGCGGGTGCGCTGGTTGAGCGGGTGGATGGCAAGGAGTTCGGGCCGCATCTCGTAGCGCGCTGGCCCGGCTCCGGCAAGGGCCGCATCCTGCTGATCGGGCATATGGATACCGTCTTCCCGGAGGGCGAGGCGATCCGGCGCCCGTTCCGCATCGAAGACGGGCGCGCCTATGGCCCCGGCGTGATGGATATGAAGAGCGGGCTGCTGGTCGGCCTGACCGCCGCGCGGCTGCTGGGCGAGGAGGCGCCGTGGACCGAGCTGGTGATGCTCTGCAACAGCGATGAAGAGATCGGCTCGCCGACCAGCCACGATCTGGTGGCGCAGCTGGCCAGCCAGGCCGACGCCGTGCTGGTGCTGGAGCCGAACTCGCGCGTGGAGCGCGTGACGATCGCGCGTAAGGGTGTCGCCACCTTCCGGCTGGAGGTGACAGGCCTCTCGGCGCACGCGGGCGTCGAGCCAGATAAAGGGCGCAACGCCATCATCGAGCTGGCGCATCGCGCGCTGGCTGTCCATGCGCTGAACGGAACGATCCCCGGCGTGACGCTGAATGTCGGCGTCATCTCCGGCGGCGAGCGTCCCAATGTGGTCCCTGAGAGCGCCTACACGCTGATTGACGTGCGTGCGCCCACGCGCGAGGGCGGCGCGGCGGTCGAGGCAGCGCTGCGCGAGGTGGCCGAGGCTGAGCCGACCATCGCGGGGACCGAGACGCGGCTCTCGGGCGGCTTCGTGCATCAGCCCTTCACGCAGAGTGAGGCCAGCGCGCGCCTCTTCGCGCTGGCGGAGGGCGTGGCGCGCGAGCTGGGCTATTCGCTGGCCGGTGGCTCGACCGGCGGCGGGTCGGATGGCAACACCGCCGCGGCCGTGGGCGCCGCCACGCTGGATGGCCTCGGCCCAGTGGGCGCGCACGCCCACAACCCCGGCGAATACATCGAGGTCGCCAGCATCGCGCCGCGCATCGCGCTGCTCGGCGGCATCATCGGCGCAGTCGGAGCGGGTACGATATAATCGTGGCAGGCGATGAATCATTGCATCATTGAAGCCAGAGTCGCACGGGAGGTTGTCATGAAGCGCACGATTGAGGTCGTCATCTTCCAGGAGGATGACCGATGGGTCGCGCAGGCGTTGAATGTGGAAGTCTCTAGCTTTGGCGATACCCCAGAGGAGGCTCGCGCCGCCATTCAGGAAGCGCTGGAACTCTACTTCGAGGACGATCCAGATCAAGAGATCCCAAACGTGCAGGGTGGACGCATCGAAGAACTTCACGTGTAGTATGCCAAAGAGCTACTCAAGCCGTGAGGTTCTCTCGGCCCTCCATCGAGCTGGCTTCGAGAGAATCAGCCAGCAAGGCAGTCACATCAAATTGCGTCGCAAAAATAGTGGCCATGCCCGAACAGTGATTGTCAAACACCCTGACGCTGACATTCCACTAGCAACATTCCGATCGATTCTTAAGCAGGCGGGGCTGACGCGCGGCGAATTCGAGCGCCTGCTCAAATAGCATTGCGCTGCTCGGCGGCATCATCGGCGCAGTCGGAGCGGCAAGCTGAACGCCAGCCGCAGCCCACGTCAGGAGGCGGCGTCATGCCTCATATCATCCGGGTCATGATCTATCGGGACGGCGATCAGTGGACGGCGCTGGCGCTCGA
>JAICVT010000174.1 GCA_025935235.1 Ktedonobacterales bacterium
GCGACTTCGCCGACGGCCACATCGTTACCGACAGCCCGGCGCTGACGGCGGCTGGCAGCGACGCCACGCTACACCATATCTATCCGCGCGCCTTCCTCGCCAAGCAGCGCGCCAGCTCCAAAGCCTATAACAGCGACAGCGTGATGAATCTGAGCTGGATGAGCCAGAAAACCAACTTCGAGATCGGCGAAAAAAGCCCTCTGGACTATTTCGCCGCATACCGCGACAACCCAGCGTTCGAGCGCATCCTGGCCTCGCAGCTCATCCCGCTCGGCTTCGCCAACCGCACGACATTCGAGAAGGCCGACTACCGCGACTTCCTCTTCGCGCGCGCGCGGCTCTTCGCGGCTCGTCTGCGCGCCGCGCTGCCCGATGCGCCGATCACCATCAGCGACAAGTAACGGCGAGCGCAAAAAAAGACGCCGCGTATCGGCGGCGTCTCAGCGTGTCGCGTGCTGTCTCGTGGTGCTCCCAGGGCGACTCGAACGCCCGCACCCGGCTCCGGAGGCCGGTGCTCTATCCACTGAGCTATGGGAGCCTGCGCGCCCGCGCAGAACCACTGCGCCAGCGCACCCGCAGTGTAGCACACGCTGCGCCCGCTCGCAAGGGAAGCGCCGCTACCACCGGAACGCCGCGAGCGCATCCCACTGGCTCTGGGTCACCGTCTGCCACTCGAAGTACGACGCGCCGATGCAGCCGAGCGCCTTCGCCGCGCTCAGGTCGGCGATGATCTCCGCGCCTGTCGGGTTGTGGCCCACGCCCGCGCCATCCTGCGAGTACATATCGTACATCTGGCCCAGCTCCTCGATCGGGATCGGCTGCGCCACCCCTGCCGCCTGCATCGCTGCGCGAATCGTCACCACTGAGGTCGTCACGAAGTGGGTGACATCCTGCGCGGTGTAGACATGACTGCGGCGGCTGTGCCAGTAGTCCATCGGCGTCAGCACATTCCAGCTGGCCGCCACCGCCGCGTAGGGATAGTTGGCGTGTGTGAAGGGATGCAGGGCGCAATCCACCAGCAGCGTATCTGGGCCGAGCAGCCCGCGAATCAGCTGGCCATAGGTGTAGACGCTGGCGGAGGCGATCACTTCCTCCACATCCGTCGCGATGCCATCGGCATGGTCGCCGCCAGGCGTGCGATAGTTGGCCACCTGCTGTGTCATCCGCACGTCCGCCGCGATATTGGTCAGCGTGGGGTAGACCCAGGCGATCACCGCGATGCCCTGTGCGTGCGCCACCGGCAGCAGACGATCCAGCGAGAGCGGCGCATAGAAGCCCCACTGCGAGATGGCGACCTCGGCGTAGATGTGCGTGACGCCAGCGGCCTTCGCGTCGGCCACCAGCCGCGCCAGATCAGCGTGGCGTGTCAGATAGTTGGTGAACCACATGCCCTTTCCCTCGACCGCCGACCAGATCGGCTTGCCGCCCACCAGATGCGTCGCGGGGTCTGGCTCATCCAGCCGCGCGGCGCCGCTCCAGAGCCAGCCCGCCCCAGCGCTGGTCTGCGCGTAGTACCACGGCTGCCCACTTCCGTCGCTGGCCCACTGGCTGATGCGCAGCGCGGCGCCCATCGAAGCGGAGGCCACCGGAGGCGCGCTGGCGGCTGGCCAGGCATAGAGCGCAGTGGGCGCAGTCGTCGCGCCCCGCGCGCTCAGCGGGAAGGGGCCATTGTTGGCAGGCAAGACGTCAGGCTGCGGATCGGCGACGCCTGGAAACGCGCAATCGCCCTCCGAGGCCGTCGCGGGCGCGGTCGTCTTCAGCGCCGACGATGGGATGTAGCCGTCAGTATGGCTCCAGATGCGCACATGGCTCCAGCCCGCCGTCTGCGTGTCGAGCAGAGTGACATCCGTGCCGCCCAGCAGTTGCGTGATGAGCGGGGCGGAGGCGCTGGGCGCGGCATAGACCGGCGCGCACGCCGCCTGCGTGAAGAGCAGCGAGCCAGGCGTCGCAGGCGCAATGTTGGGAGCGGCGGCGGGCGGCCGGGGGCCGACGCCCAACGCTGGCGTGTGGCCCAGCGTGCGCAGCGAGTCAACCAGCGCCGCCGTCGCGATCAGCGTGGCGCACAGGCAGACCGCCCAGACGGCTGCCCAGCCGGTTTTGGCGCGCTTACGCCTGGTTTGCGCCGCCAATCGGGGCATTCCTCCGCTCCCACATCCTCAGGATCGGCCATCGTCGGCGAGTCAGGCCGCTCAGAGCGCCAGCGGTACCTCCGCCAGCCGCATCGAGAGGATGCGCGAGACGCTGTCTGGTCCCATCGAGACGCCGTAGATAGCGTTGGCGTGCGTCATCGTGACGCGGTTATGCGTGATGACGATGAATTGCGTCTGATCCGCTAGCTGCTTGAGTATATCGCAGAAGCGCACGACGTTGGCCTCGTCCAGCGCGGCGTCCACCTCGTCCAGCAGGCAGAAGGGCGGCGGATTCGTCTCCAGTAGCGCGAAGAGCAGCGCGGCGGAGACCATCGCCCGCTCGCCGCCGGAGAGCAGCGAGAGATCTTGCACGCGCTTGCCCGGAATCTGCACGAAGACCTCAACCCCGCCGAAGCTGGTTTTGCGCGGCGTCCGCTGCTCCTCAGCCGTCTCTTCCTCGTCGTCATCCTCGTCTTGCTCGCGGCGCGGCGCTGTCAGCTCCAGCCGCGCCGCGCCGCCGGAGAAGAGCGTGACGAAATGCTGCTGGAAGCGCTCGTTGACGCGATGGAATGTCTCGACGAACTGCCGCCGCATGGTGGCGTCCAGCTCGGCGATGATCTGGCGCAGATTGGTGGAGGCATCCTGCATATCGCGCATCTGCTCAGACATGAAGTCGTAGCGCGTCTTCAACTCCTCATACTGCTGCGGCGCCTCTGGATCGTAGCCGCCCAGGTTCTTGAGGCGCGAGCGCAGCGAGTCTATCTGGCGGCGCATTTTGGCCGTCTCTTCGGGCGTCGGCGGCGGCGCCTCGGCTTCTTCGGCGTCTTCCTCGGCTGACCCGACGATGGCGGGCAGCGGATCGCTATCGCCCTCCGCCCCCAGCTCCTCGCGAATCTGCGCCGCCAGCGTCTCGATGGCGTCGCGAGCGCGCTGCGCGTCAACGATGGCGCGGCGATACTCCACCTCCAGCCGCGCTAGCTCCTGCCGCTCGGCGCTCTGGCCGCGCTCCAGCGAGGCGACCTGGCGCTCCATCTCGCCCTGCTGATCGTCGTTCGTGCGCAGCGTCTCTCCCAGGGAGCGCACCCGCTCGCGCAGCACGGTGATGGCGCTCTCCTGCTCCGAGGTGGACATCTCCAGTTGCTCGCGCTGCTCCTCGATGGCGCGCAACCGCTCGTCGCGGCGATTCAGCTGGGCCTCCAGCTCGCGCAGTTGCGCGCGGAGTTGGTCGGCGCGCTGCGTGGTGGACGTGACCTCCTGCTTGTGCAGCGCCAACGTCATGCGTGCGCGGTTCAGGTCCTCGTTCTGGTTGCGGTTGCGCACGGCGATGTCGTCCACCGCGGCCTGCGCATCCTCGACCCGCTCCACTGCCTCCTGCTGGGCCGCCTCCTGCTCGGCGACACGTTCGACGGTGGCCAACACCTCCTGCTCGACTCCCTCAGCGGCGAGCTGCTCAGCGACCGACTCGCTGACGTGGACCTCGCTCTCGGCGCGCTCCTGCTCGCGCTGCAGCGCCGTCACCGCCCGCGCCAGCTCCTGCGCCCGCGCCTCCGCCTGCTGGAGCGCCACCTTCAGGCGTTGCTCGCGCGCCTGTCGCTCCTTCTGTCGTTCGATCGCCTGCGTGTGCTGCTCGCGGACCTCGGCGATCTCGCGCGCCAGCCGCTCCAGCTCACCAGGCAGGCGGCGCAGATCGCGCTCGCGACTCAGCGCGCTGGCGTCGCTGGCCGCCTCATTGGCCACCGCCGCAGCGCCCCCACGCATCCACGCGCGCCCGCAGATGATCTCACCCGCCAGTGTCACGATCGGGATTGGGTGATCCGCGGTCGCGGCGGCTACGCGCTCTGCCGCCGCCAGATCGCGCACGAGTACCGCGCCCGCCAGCGTCCGCCGCAGCGCACGAGTCACGCCTGCCTGCGCGGTGATGGCATCGGCGACCAGCCCCAGCGTGTCCTGTTCATCCGTCGTGACACTGGGCGGATCAGCGCGCCCGGCCTCATCCTCGGCGGCCCAGAGGAAGAGCGCATGCCCCGCGTGGCCCGTGCGCAGCCACGCCGCCGCTTGCCGCGCATCCTCGGCGCGCTCCACTACCACCGCGTGCAGGAACGGCCCCAGCGCCGCTTCGACCGCCGGCTCCATCCCCGCCGCCACGCTGATGAGCTGCGAGACGACGCCCAGCATCGGCGGACGCTCCTGGTCAGGCGCGCGCAACAGCGCCTGCGCGCCCTCGCCGACGCCATCCAGCGACGCGCGCCACTCTTCCAGCAGCGCCAGCCGGTCGGCGGCGGACTTGCGCTCGCGTTCGGCGTCGGCCACCACGCCGCGCAGCCGTTCGATCTCGGCCTGCCCCTCGGCCAGCTCGCGCGCCAGCTCCTCGCGCTCGGCCACCAGCGCCTCCACCGCGCCGCGCGCCTGCTCGAAGGCTGCGCGCTGCTCCTCGTGGCGCGCATTGGAGGCGTCGAGCTTGCGCTGGGCACTGGCCACCGCGTCGCGTCGCGCGGCCAGCGCACGGTTGCGCTCGCCGAGCTGGCGCTGGAGTCTGCCCAGCTCGGTCTGGGCCGAGCCGAGTCGCGTCTGCGCCTGGATGGCGTCGCGCTGGGCCGCGCGCAACTGCGCCTCGGCGCGCTCCTGTTCCTGCCGGGCGCCGTGCTGGTCGCGCTCCAGGCGATCCACCTCTCCGGCAGCGCCATCCGCGCGCTCCTGCGCCTGCGCGATCTGCGCCTCAAGCGCGCCGACATGCGCCCGCGCCACATCCACCGCCTCGACCTGCTGCTCCTGCTCGCCATCCAGATCACTGCGCTGGCGGCTCAGGCTGGCCAGCCGCTCCTTGCCGACCGCCAGATCGCGCTCGTTGGTCTGCAGCCTGCCCGACGCCTCGCCGCGCTCGCGCCGCAACACTCCGATCTCGCCGATCAGCGCCTCACGCCGCTCACGCAGGTCGCGCGCCGCCTCATCTTCCTGCGCAAGCGACGCCTGCAAGCGCTGGATGCGCTCGCCAAGCTGGCTCTCGGTCGCCTCCGCCGCGCGCCGCGTCGCCTGTAGCTCGCGCCACTGCCGCCGATACCACGAGCGCAGCAGGCGGGTCAGGTCCTCGCGCGCGCCAGAGAACTCGCGCGCGCGCCGCGCCTGCTCGGCCAGTGGACCCAGCCGCGGCTCGATCTCGCCGATGATGTCGCGAAGGCGAGCGAGGTTGCTCTGCGTCAGGTTCAGCTTCTGCTCGGCCTCGGTGCGCTGCGCCTGAAATCCGCGAATGCCAGCCGCATCTTCGAAGAGCGCGCGGCGCTCCTCAGCGCGCAAACTCAGCGCCTGGTCAATCATCCCCTGGCCGACGACGGTATACGAATCGTGGCCGATGCGCGCCTGCGCCAGCAGCAGCAGCACGTCCTTTAGCCGCACGCGCTGGGCGTTGCTCAGATATTCCGTCTCGCCAGAGCGGAAGCTGCGCCGCGCGATGGAGACCTCGCTGAACTCCGAGGAGAGCCAGCCGGAGGCGTTGTCGAGCGTCAGCCCCACCTGCGCCATCTGCATCGGCGCGCGCGCCTGCCCGCCCGCGAAGATCACGTCGTCGCTCTTCTTGCCGCGCAGTTGCCGCATGCTCTGCTCGCCCAGCACCCAGCGGATGGCGTCCGCGACGTTTGATTTGCCTGAACCATTCGGGCCGACGATGGCAGTGATGCCGGGGCTGAACTCCAGCGTCGTGCGCGGCGCGAAGCTCTTGAATCCTTGCAACTCCAGGCGCTTGAGGTACACCGCTGCTCGCTCCCTCACGCAGGACGGCGACTGCTGCGCCCGCAGGCAGCGCCGAAAGACCGCCCCTCTGCCGCAAGCATACCATGCGCGGCCTGCGCGGCTGGAACATTTCCTCTAGCGCTGGCCCGCTTGGGCTAGGCCAGTCCGCGTCGCGGCGGTGATTGGCGCGCTCGGCTCAGGCGGGCAGGGGAGCCTCAGCCTCGGACGGTGGCTTAGATGCGCTCTTCGGTGGAGGTTCCTCGCGTCCGCTCGCAGCGCGGATGGCGGGCGCGATGGCGTGGGTCACGAGCGATTGCACGAGCGCAGCAAATGGCACCGCCAGCACCGCGCCCATCAGCCCCAGCAACTGGCTGCCGACCAGGATAGCGATCAACACCACCAGCGGATCGAGATGCACCGAGCGGCTCATCACCAGCGGCTGTACCAGATTGCCTTCGAGCTGCTGCACCAGCAGGAACAGCACGACCACCTCCAGCGCCTTGAGCGGGTCAACCGTCACCAGCGCCACGATCACCGAGACTGCGCCGCTAAACCACGGCCCCAGATAGGGAATGCTCTCGGTAAGTCCCGCCAGCACGCCCAGCAGCAGCGCATATGGCACGCCCAGCACACCCAGACCCAGCCCGGTGAAGACACCGATCAGCGCCATGGCGATCAGCACCCCGCGCACGTAGCCACCCAGGCTGCGCCCCATGTCGGCGAAGATGTCTTCGACTTGCGGTCGCAGCCGCTCGGAAAAGAGGCCCAGCAGAAACGTCTTCAGATGCGCTGAACTGGAGAGCCAGAAGACCGTCATCGTCAGCGCCACCACCAGGCTCAGCAGCGCGCCAAATACGCCAGAGACCAGCGTGAGCGGCACGCTAATCAGCGAGGGAACCAGGCCTTGCAGTGTGCCGAATACCTGACTGGCGATATTGTTGAAGAAACCACCAAACAGCTTGTTGGACTGCAACGCCGAGGTCCACTGGCTGATCCATACCTGGAGCCGCGTCGTATACTCCGGCGCATGGTTGGCGAGCTGGCCAATCTCGTCAATCAGCGGCGCCAGCATGATCCAGATGAGCAGCGCCAGAATGATTGCCGCTACCAGCAGCACCAGCAGCACTCCCAGCGGACGCGGAATGTGGCGCTTCTCCAACTGCAGCACGATGGGGCGCGCCGCCTCGCCAATGATGATCGCCACAAAGATGATCAGCAACGCCACCAGCGCCTTCGTGACGAGCAGCCAGAGCACCGCCAGCGTGACGACCGCCCCCGCCGCATACCAGATCGTGTGTGGCGCGATGGTGATCGAGAAGCCGGGGCGGCTGGCGCGCGTCGCCGCAGGCTCCGCCTCGGCGGGTTGGCGAGTCGGCGTCTCCATGTGCTGCTCCCTTTCCAAACGCTCCCCTCCGCGCGTGCCGCGCGGCATGTGACCCATACGATACAACACCACATAGCGATTGGCGACCGCTGAACCGCGTAGCCGACGCGACCGAACCAGTTGACAATTCAACTGTTCCCTGAAATACTACCCGCACGCTGACATGGCGTCCTGGCGCGAAGCCAACAATGGCACAGGGGAGAGCATGCCATGATGTCCGTCATTGACTATTTCTTCAGCCCCCACGCCACTCCCCAGCAGCGACGCCTGCGCTGCGTCGCGCGCAACGGCGTGCAGCATGCCAGCGAAATCTCCCCGCGAGACCCGGCGCCCGGCCAGCCCATCACACTGCACATCATCACCGACGCCGCGCTGCCGATCGCGCACGTCGCCGCCTATTACACGTCCGATGGCGCCGAGCCTGCGGGCGCATGCGGCGTCGCGACCGCAGGCGCGGTCGCGCTGGCCGAGCGCGAGCCAGGCGAGCCGTCGCTGGAAGGCGAGACGCGCATCTATCGCTGGCGCGCTATTATCCCCGCGCAGCCCGATGGCGTCCTCGTGCGCTACCGCATAGACGCCTGGAGCGACGGCGCTGCTCAGCGCTGGCAGGCCGACGCGCTCGATCCCTCAGCCGCGCCCACGCCCGCCGGACGCGAATTCGCTTATCATGTGGACCAGCGCCAGCCGCCCGCCTGGACACGCGACGCCATCGTCTATCACATCTTCGTAGATCGCTTCGCCGCCGCCAGCGACCAGCCGCCGCTGCCAGCGCGTGGCGAGTTGACGGAGTTCTTCGGCGGCTCCATTCGCGGCATCACCGAGAAGCTGGACTATCTCGCCGACCTGGGCGTCAACTGCCTCTGGCTCTCGCCCGTCATGGAGAGTCCCACCTACCACGGCTACAATCCCAGCAGCTACCACAGCGTCTCGCCGCGCTACGGCACGAATGACGACCTGCGCGCGCTGATCGCGGCGGCCCACGCGCGCGGCATGCGCGTCTTGCTCGACTTCGTGGCCAACCACACCTCGAACGAGCATCCCGCCTTCATTGCCGCGCGCAACGACGAGAGCGCGCCAACCCGCCAGTGGTACGACTTCGATCTCGGCTATCGCAGCGGCTACCGCACCTTCTATGATGTGGCGGACATGCCCGTGCTCCAGACCAGCGCCGAGCCGGTGCGCCGCTACCTGATTGACGCCGCACGCCACTGGCTCACCGACCTGGGCGCCGACGGGCTGCGCCTCGACAACGTCTCTGGCCCCACGCACGCCTTCTGGACCTTCTTTCAGGAAGGCGTCAAGGCGGCGAATGCGGAGGCGCTCACGCTCGGCGAGATCTCCGGCGACATGGACGACATAGCCTCCTATGCGGGCCGACTCGATGCCTGCATGGACTTCCCGCTGGCCCGCATGATTCGCCAGACCTTCGCGCTGCGCGAGGCCACGCTCGACGCGCTGCTGACGATGCTCACGGCCCACGAGGCGGCATTCCCGGCCTCACTAGGGCGCGCGCGCCTGCTCGACAACCACGACATGCACCGCTTCATGTGGCTAGCGCACAACGACACGAGGCGGCTCACGCTGGCGCTGGCGTTTCTGCTGGCAATCCCTGGAACGCCGATCATCTACTATGGCGCCGAAGTCGGCCTCTCGCAGCGCGACGGCCCGCACGGCAAAGACGCCTACGCGCGCGAGCCGATGCTGTGGGGCGCCGACCAGCAGGCCGATGTGCTGGCGCGTGCGCGCTGGCTGATCCACCGCCGCATCGAGCTGGAATCACTGCGCCGCGGCAGGCTGGAGCGTGTGCC
>JAICVT010000514.1 GCA_025935235.1 Ktedonobacterales bacterium
ACCCTCGCGCCCGGCGGCGCTTGCCCGGCGTCGCCGGGTCGGGTAGTGGAATCGGGCTTTGGTACGGCCTCGGGCGAAGGGCCAGCCTACATCGTCGGGCTGGGAACGGATGGCGCCATCCGGGCGACCGGGCCGACACCCAACGCCCGCAGCAGCGGCGCGTGGGGCAACGAGTTCGTGATCTTCATCATCGCGCCGAGCTATCACGGGCCGGTGCTCGTGCGCGGCCGCCAGGTGGATGGCTCGCATCCGCTGCTGTTCAACGGTGGGCTAGATCAAAAGGATGGCTTTGATCCAACCACGCCGACTTTGCTGGGTCAGTTGCGCCTGGTTGGCGACCCAGCCTATGGCGATCCCTGGCCCAACTTTCCGGCGTACCTGCGCTTGCAGGCGCCCGGTTGCTATGCCATCCAGATGGATGGCGCGACCTTTAGCGAGGTGGTCATCTTCAGCGCCACCTTTGGCCAGTGAGGATCAGTGAGGATCAGTGAGGATCAGTGAGTGCCGGTGAGCGCGCATATGGCGCTCGTCCGGGCGCCTCAGTTGCGGAGGGCTGGCGCGGGCGCCAGGAGCGCGTCATCGCGCGACCGTCTATCGAGCATCAATGCGCTTGAGTGAGTCTCTATCAGCGATTGTCAGCCCAGGTGGAAGAACAGGACCTACCGGGACGAACAGGGCAGAACAAGGCAGAAAGGGAGAGAACCGCCATGCAGAACACACCGCATCTCGACAGCGGAACCACTGAACATCTCCTGCGGGAACCTGCGATCTGCGCCGAATGTGGATTGCCGGTCAGCAGCCAGCAGATCGCCGATAGCTGCGATCTGTGCGGCGCGCCGCGCTGCCGCTCGTGCGCCAGCCGGGCGGGCGACCAGGTGAGCGCACGGAGCCTCGGCGGCTACATCTGCTCATCCTGCGCCGCCGAGGAGTAGCGCCAGAGGATGCGAGCGTGCGGGCGCCTGCGGGGATCAACAGGGATCAGCGGGGATCAGTCGCCGCGCAAGAGGTAGTCGGCTTCGGCCAGACGGCGGCCCGCCTCGGTCTCGCACACGGCCCGCACCCGCAGCGCGCCCGTCGCCTCATCCACGCCGACGACGGTCGCGCTGGCCCGCACCGTCTCCTCGGCATAGGCTGGCTCGATGAACCGCGCTTGAGCGCTGACGAAGCGCGCCAGCGCCGGACGCGCGCTATGCTGAGCGGCAGCGGTGGTGAGCAGCGCCATCAGCAGGGCAGGCGGGGCCACGCGCTGATAGCCTGGCTCCGCCTCCAGATGCGCCTCCGGTCCCAGCTCCGCCTGGCCCATCACCAGCGCGAAGAGCGCCAGATCGGCCTCGGAGAGCGCATGCGTCACCGTGCGGGTCGCGCCGACCACGCCCGCTGCGCCATCATTGCCATCGTCGGGATCGGCGGGGCGGGCGGGTTCGGAAGCGTCGGGAGCGTGGGAAGCCGCAATAGCTGGCGTGTCTGGCGTCTGCTCGTCGTGCATCACGGCTCGTCTCCCGTTCGACATCTGGTACCGGTCAGCGGTTGGTCAGCGCGCGGAGCGTATCAGGCGGGAGTATAGCACGCGCCCTGGGGCCGCGCCAAACACGCTTATGCTTGCCGCGCGACGCCCGCGACGCCTGGAGCGCTCTCAGCGGACGCCAGGCGAGCACGCATGCGATAGTAGCCCGGCGCTGGTTGGTAGCCCAGTTTGCGGTTGACCGCCAGCATCGGCGCGTTCTCGGAGTCGTTGTTGGTGCGCAGGTAGCGCGCCCCATAGCGCCGCGCCGCGCGAATCGCCAGCAGCTTGAGGGCCAGCGCGATGCCACGCCCGCGCCAGGCGGGCAGCACCCCGGTGATGCCGTTGTACATCGCCTCGGTCGCCTCGGTCGGGTCGAGCCGCGCCAGGCCCACCCACAGCTCGCCATCCAGCGCGACGCTCTGGCAATCAGGGCGATAGCCTGCCGCTTCGCAGACCTCCCTGTTGAAGGTCTCGAACGGGCGCACGGCTGACTCGGAAAAACCGGGGATGTCGCGCGCGGTAACGCTCTCCACTTCCCAGAGCTTGCGCCGCGCCTCCTCGGTGTCACCCAGATCGGCCATCGTGGCGAAGCGGATGCCCGCCGCCCGCGCGGCGCCGAGCGCGCCGAGCAGGGGTCGCTCGTCAAACGCACTCAGGTCGAGGGTAGACTCAAAGATGTGGCGCTCGATCTGGTAGCCGTGCCGCTCGGCGAACCGCAGGCTCTCTGGCAAGTGCTCGTACACGTCGGCCCTCAGCGAGGTCGCGTGGCGCTCGCGCAGCCAGTCGAGCAGCGCATCATGGATCATCGCGCCGATCCCCTGGCCCCGCGCCGCATGCGCCACGGCGATGTTCGTCCAGAACAGGCCCGGCTCCATCCAGTCGTCGCGCAGGGCGTGGCCATAGCCAACCACCTGCCCGTCATCCGTCTCCGCCACCATCCGCCACTCGGCGCCCGCCGTCCGGGG
>JAICVT010000006.1 GCA_025935235.1 Ktedonobacterales bacterium
AGCGAAGGCAGGCGATGACGAGCCGCGCGCCGCCTGTTTAGCTCGGCAGAATCGCTTGACGGCTCGCCGCCCGCAGGTGTATACTGCATTTCGCTGTGGCGCTGAACCGCTATGCGGCGCGGACGCTCCGGCGCATGATCCTCGGTAGCTCAACGGTAGAGCAGGCGGCTGTTAACCGCAAGGTTACAGGTTCGAATCCTGTCCGGGGAGCCAGAGCGCTGCCCTCCCACTCGCCCAGGTCGCGAAGCCACTTCGCGCCTGGGCTTTTCATTGCTCTGCGGTTGGTGCCACTTCTCTAAAGAGCGGCGAGACTTGGCCAAGTACCGACTCTTAAAAAATCATTCGAGAGGAATTTACAGCAGTCACCTGTTAATATCTCTCCATAGGTTCATCGCTTGCGCGGGCGTCTTTCCGTGGCGGCGTCGGCCCAGTACTCGGCGTTCGGTTGAAGGTATAGCGCCCTATTCTGCGCTGGAGAATCCTCGTCTTAATGTCGGCCCCTGCTCCCGAAGCCCAAGCACAGAAGGTCTATTTGCAGATTTCCTCCTACTTGCCTCTTGATGCGGTGGATCTGCGTGGACTACGCATAGCACTTTTCGCATTCGTTTTCTCGCGAGTCGCTCGGCCATTATTGGTCGATAACTTGGGCATGATATCATCAAGGACTCGCTGAGTGCCTAGATGTGTAATCACGAACTCCTCGCTCTTGCTTCTGCGAATCTGTCTACCTTCAACCAACCGATGAACAGCCATGTCTACAGCTGGTTGACTCGCCTTCACGTAATGCCTCAACTGCTCGCGTGTAAGACCACGCTCACCCGCATGTCGAAGGAGTAAGAGTACTTCTTCGGGGGTTGATAATCGATTGGAAAGTACCAGTGGCTCGCCATCTAGAACATGAATCAAGGGATGTTCAAACTCAAGAATTGCCTCGATCAAGGAAGCGACTTCATTGCGGTCTTTATTCCAAGCCAATCTAAGAAATTCCGCGAATAGCCACTTGACGTTCGCGACAACCATCATCGCATCTAGGTGGTTTGCGGTGTACATTGGAGAAATGTGAACCGCACCGCGATCACTGCGGAATTTGTAGACCGTCTGTAACACCCTGCAAAAGTGGCTGCGATCCTTTGGGTCAAGTCCGAAGTCGTCTGTAAATTAGGATCTCTGGTAGACCCCAGAATTCATGCGAGTTGGAGCATTGGCGTCTCCTGCGCGAACAGAGGCTGCTGAGCGGGGCGTTCCCGCCAGAGCCAGTAGGCGGTCATGTCGAAATAGCGTTTGCCGGTGGTCCAGACCTCATCCTGCTCCATCAGCAGCGCGCCGACCAGTCGGATGACGGAGTCCCGATTGGGAAAGATGCGGATAACGCGTTCGCGACGACGGATCTCCTCGTTGAGCCGCTCGACGCCATTGGTGGTGCGTAAGCGTTTGCGGTAGGGGGCAGGGAGCGCCAGCACGGCGGTGGCGTCGTCAAAGCCGCGCTCCAGCGTGGCCACCGCAGCGGGAGCCTTCGTCTGGTAGTTGGCGACAAAGCTGGCCAGCAGGGTACGCGCGGTGGCCTCGTCGGGGGCGTCAAAGATCGGGCGCAGCCGGGCGTGGACCTCCTCCTGGAGCGCTTTGGGGGTGGCGTCGGCGACGTTGGCCGACAGGTGGGTCTGGCAGCGCTGCCAGGTCGCGCCCTGGAACTGCTGCTGGACGGCCTTCACCAAGCCGCCGTGGTGGTCAGAGACCACCAGATCCACGCCCGCCAAGCCACGGCTCTTGAGCCAGGTGAAGAACGCCAGCCAGGTCCGTTCGCTCTCGCTCTCCCCCACTTGGAGGCCGAGCACTTCGCGGTAGCCCTGGTCATTGACCCCTGTGGCGACCAGCGCGCTCACCGCCCGCACCCGCCCGTCCTCGCGCACTTTGACCACCAGCGCATCCACGAGCACGAAGGGATAGCGGTTCCCACTCAAGTCACGCTCGTTCCAGCCCGTCACCAGCGGATCGAGCGCCTTACACAGATCCGAGACGGTCGACTTGGCGAAGCTCGTGCCGCAGAGTTCTTCAGTGATGCGCGCCACTTTGCGGGTCGAGACCCCATTGACCACCATTTCCATGAGCGTCAGCACCAGGGCTTGTTCGCTGCGCTGGTAGCGCGCGAACAGCTCGGTCGAGAACTGCCCGTCGCGCACCTGCGGCACGAGCAAGGTCAGCGCGCCGACGCGGGTGGTGAGTTGGCGCGGTTTGTAGCCGTTGCGGTAGCCCTGGCGCTGCTCACTGCGTTCGTAGGGCGCTGCCTGGAGCTGCTCGGCCACCTGGGCATTCAAGACCTGATTCAACACCGCCTCCAGCAGACGGCCCACGTGACCGTCTCCCGTAAACAGCCGTTGCACGGTTTCGCTATCGAGCGTAAGCTGGTACTGGGTCATGGGCGTCCTCTCTGGCTGCTGTTTGCTTCATCACAAACCAGTCTACCAGAGAGGCGCTGCCCTACCTAGCAGCCGCTCCTCAATTTACAGATATTACCGGACTCCACTATCCTTTGCATCGAGTACATGCACATGTGGACTAGGCAACGGTTTGCCAGACTTATCCAAGTCAAGCAAGTACTCTGCTATTACCGCGGGCAGTTTTGAATGCGTAACAACGCCCGAGTCAATCTGATAGATTGCTCGTGCTACTGCTTCGCAAAAGCGTCCGCCATCCAATTCTGTTGGTTGCCAGTCTTCGACAAAGTACCGTTGCTGCATTTCAAGATAGGTCGTAACCGCAAGATCTGCAACGGAAGGATCTATAATCCTTGCAAGCTCCACGCGAAGCTCATCGGCAGTCATCCGAGCCATTAGTCTGCGTCTCCTTCATGTTCTGATCGCTCGCTCGCTAGATCTGGCTCAGTCAGACCTAAGACGCTCTCAATGTGTGTACAACCAGACGAGGTAATCTTTACACTTCCAGTTTTGCCCTTAATCGCGAGACCATCAGCGTTGCCAGTCAATTTGTCCATTGAATAGCGCGCCTGATCGCGGGTCAAGCTAATCTCGAATGCTCGATACAGGTAATCTACCAACTGGCTAGCGGTAGTCTCAAACTGGATACCACGCGCCAACCGAACACCATATAGTCCAAGCAACACTTTTTCGTTATTTTCAAGTGCATTTGCCTTTGGGTGCGGCACCTGCTCACTCAAGTGTCGTGTTGCTAATGCCCAACTATTTGGGTCATCGCCACCCTTAGTTCGTGTTCTTTGCTTCGGCCCCTGGGGTTTCTTCTGTTCTCCTGGTATGAATCTTCCTGCTTTGCCAGGATCCATTATCTCGACCAAGTAAGCAGGTATTGCCCGAGCTCCTACCAAGGAGAGCTTGTAACTGTCACCATCCTTTTGAAGGCCCTGCTTGTCACCAGACAGATATACTGTCTGGCTTTTTCGGTTAATGCTGATTCGATCCAGCAGTTCCTGGATGTCGTCAGCGGCAACAGTGACATGGCCTAATTGCTGGTGTGCATATAGGAACAGCCGAACGAGGCGAGTAACGTAATCCTTCTGGGTGTCACACTTGAGATCCAATTCAATCTGTTCAACCTTTCCTTGTGCGTTGCCCAGAACCTTCCAAATGCTATCGGAGTCGCTACTGTCTTCCGGGTTGGCGGGAGGCACCGACTGTGGGTTAGCCCCTGGGAGCTGGGGCGCAATGACAGCGCTCTGGAGTTGCCCAAACGAGGTATCCTTAGACGCAGTGGTGGAATCCGTTTCCTCGTCTATAGAGATTGCTCGTGACGCAGCTAGCTTTGAGATCAGTCCCTGTTGCTCGGCGGCAGCCTCGTTTGAGAATATGTAGTCGAGGTGATACTCATCGCGTGTTTGATCGATTTTCAACCGGTTATATCCGGGCAGCACTACATCGTTAGCCCGAGAACGCTCGACTGAATCAGCACGTTCAAGAACTCGGCTACCGCACTCGGGGCAGACGCGCGCCTCGCGTGACAGGAGCGTACCACACTGCATGCACCGAAGCTGTTGGCCACAGTATTGGCAGTACTTTGCCGAACTTTGTGAGATATCGCCGCAGGTAGGGCAGACCAACTGTTCCATATAGGTACCTCTCCATGAGATTATCTAATCTCCGCCGATTGATCGTGTACTCGACCTGGCTTTGCGTCGGACATAGGGACGTATCGTCGTGTGAGATGACGACCGTAATGTTGTGGATGTCACTGACTTCACAATTGTCCTATGACCGATTCACGAAGCGTGTAGGCCCACGCTGGCATATGGCTCACATGGTCAGTTGAATCGGTACACCTTGTGCCATCAACAATTACTCGCTCTACTCACGCGCTTCCACATAGTTGGGTAATAGGATAGTTGGGTAATAGGAGTAATCTGCCTTCAAGCCCATTGTGCCGGAGAATTGGGTGGCGAAGACTCTCTGTTGTAGCGGACCATGCCATGTGCCAGCACGCGCCCCGGTACCACCCTTCACTAGTAAGCAAGGAAAGAAATGGCGTCCACGGATCGCGCAGTTTCTTACACCACACCCCAGGTTCGCGAATCCTCTTCGCGCCTGGGGTGTATTGTTTGCGGCCAGCGGCCACTCTCACCCCCCCTTGAATTGCCCCGGTGAACGAACAGCAGCGCTCTCTGGTAGACTGGTTATCGAATGGTCATCGGCGCCAGACAGAGAGGGAAGCTATGCCTGACCAGTCAGAACACCGCAAGCGCCGCTGGCGGTTCTATCGCACAGCAAACGGGCATGAGCCGGTGCGCGCCTTTCTCGATAGCCTGTCTGACGACGATGCCAGCGAAATTGTGGCGGTGATGAAAGAGATCACCGCTGAGGGGATGGGCGCCGCTCGCCACGTGCGTGACGAAATCTATGAGGCAAGAGCGACAGGCGCCACCCAGACCTTTCGCATCCTCTTCGCCACGGAAGGACGCTTTCATCACGTTCTGCTTGCCCTGGAAGGGTTCTCGAAGAAGACCAGGAAGACGCCTACACATGAGATAGAGCTTGCCATCAAGCGGCTTGCCGACTGGCGGAGCCGAGGGCAATAGCGAGCGATTGCCCTGCTCACCCTGCCTTTACGCGCCACGCCTTCCGTGATAGCATCACCAGAGAGGCCTAGCGTCTCAGAAGGAAGACACGCCAAATGACACAGAGCGATCAGCACAACCACCATGTGGACGACGAAGACGATCTGGACGCATACATTGCGGATCGAGATCAGCGAGAGCCTGGATTCGCTGCATTGGTAGAGGAGAAACGCCGCCTGGGCCAGGCAGCGGACGCACACGGGGACACGGCTGATGTAGGCGCCGGGGGCGAAGAAACCGTGGAAGAATCAGCTACCCCAAACGCCAGGCCATAAGCTCGTCGTCATATGCGCCTCAGGTGAACCGCAAGGTTACAGGTTCGAATCCTGTCCGGGGAGCCAGCACGCGCCCCACACCACACGCCCAGGCTCGCGAATCTGATTCGCGCCTGGGCGTGTTCTGTCCGCGGGCCGGGGGATTAGCTGCGGGCGTCGGCCAGGCGGCGCTCGTCGGCCTCTGGGGTGTAGCCGTCGTAGCCGTCGTGGCGCGCGCGCTCGGTGAGCGGCTCAGGCGTGGTGTGGGCGCCCATGCCGCCCTTGCGCCCAATGGCCGACATGTGCTGGCGGTTCTTGCTGACCTCGACCCCGCCCTTGCGTCCAGCCATGCGCGCCTCTTCCGAGCTGAAGGTGTGCGCCTTGCCGCGCTGATGGGCGACCTGCCCACCTTTGCGCCCCGCCTGCCGCGCCTCCTCCGTGCTGAACTCATGGGCCTTGCCGCGCCGATGTGATGCCTTGCCGCCTTCGCTGGCGATCTGGCGGCGGCGACGCTCATCCATCGAGGCAAATCCACGCTGATCGTGCTCCGACATGCGGAATCCTCTCTCTTCCTCGGACTGTTCCGGGTGCTCCAGGACGTTCTCGGCGCTGCGCCCCCTCCAGTGACCGGCGGGGATGGCGTGTGACATTTCGCGTGGAGCGTGCGCAACGATGGCGCCAATTCGCCTTCGCTCGTCCTACATCGTATGGGCCTCACTCCAGGCGGGCGGATCGCACGTCGGCATGAGTGAACGACGCCACACGCGACGTATCGGTACAGAGGATATGCTTGCTGGAAGATTGCCTGAACCGATGCGCCACGCGCGACGGGGCGCCAGCAAGGCTGGCTCGCCAGGCGCGCGGATGGCGCGGGTGATTGACGACGCGATGCACGACGCGCGCTCAGGAGGGGAGACAGCGCTATGGGTAACGCAGGGGGTGGACTCGTCTGCTCGCGGTGCGGCTGGGTGAATGCGCTGGGCGCGCGGTACTGCGCGCACTGCGGCGAACCAGTGGATCCGGCGGTGGTCGCGGAATTGCAGCGGCTCTACACGCTGCTGACCGAACTGGATATGCAGGTCGCGGCGGGTCTGGGCAACGCCTCGGTGCAATCGCTGCGCGACACGATTCGCGCGCGCTACCTCGCGCAGCGCGCCCCGCAACCCGGAGCGGCGGCGATCGGGGCGCCCGCGCCCGCCACGGTTCCATTGAGCCAGCCCGCCGCCGCTGGAGTCGCGGCTCCCGCAAGCCCGGTCGCGCCGGTCGCGCCGACTCCAGCTCCAACTCCAGCTCGCGCGGCGGCGGTGGTCGCGGCGCCACAGCCACACGGCCCGGTCTTCTCGTGGCGCGCGTTCATCGCCGAGCAGGCCATCGCCGTGATGGCGTATCTGGGCGGCTTCCTGCTGCTGATCGCCACACTGACCTTCGAGGTTGGCGGCTGGCAGGCGCTGCCAGATGGTGTGAAGCTGGCGGGCGTGGTGGCCGTCTATATCCTCTTTGGCGCGCTGGGCGCCGCGCTGCGCCGCTCGACCAGCCTGCGCACCGTCGGGCGCGTCTACCTGGGCGTCTTCGCGTTGATGACGCCGCTGGCCGCGCTGGCGGTCTATCGCTTCGAGCTACAGGCGCGCGGCTTCCCGATCTCCGGCACGATCTGCCTGGCGGCGGCCTATGCGGCCGTGGTCTACATCTCGCTGGCGGCGCGCACCCGCTTCGTGACGTATGCCTATCTCGGCTGGGCGGCGCTGCTGCTCGCGGCGCTGGCCATTCCGCCGTGGGCCGGGCTGATCGTCTCGTGGTGGATCCCGGTGATCAATCTGGTGGCGCTGGCGCTGCTGGCGCTCCACTTCTTGCGGCGGCGCACTCCCGCCTCCGCCGCGCTGGAGACGCTGGAGCCGTCGGCGACGCAATTCAGCGCGGGCGCGGGGATGCTCGGCATCGTGGCGACCATCGCGCTGAGCATGCAGGTCGCGGGCGGCGCGTTCACCAGCGGAGCCAGCGACGAGGGGCGCGCGGCGTTCGCGCTGGCCGCCTGTGCGCTGACGGCGCTGCTGGCGGCGTGGGGACGCGCGGCGCCGCACACTCGCTTCTTCGCCGACGCGCAGATCATCGGCGGGATTGACTGGGCGACGGCGGCGTCCGCGCCGCTGGCGGCTGTGGCGGTTGCGGTCTGGCTGCACGCCTCGCTGGGCGGCGTCTCCTACACACTGACGGGCGTGGCGCTGGCCGAGGGGCTGGCGGCGGAGGCGCTGCGCAGGCGGGCGCCCGCGCGCGAGGGGTTGCGCATCGGCGTGCAGATATTGGCCGCTGCGCTGGTCGTTGTCGCGGCGATCCTGACCAACCAGGAGCCGCTGCCCAATGCGCCGCTGCTGCTGGCCAGCGCGGCGGCGGTGGCGCTCGGGCTGGCGTTCGCGCTGCGCGGCGGGCGGCGGGCGGCGTTCCCCTGGGGCGCGTTCGCGGGCGTCTTCTTGCTGATTGGCGCGGGCGCGGTCTTCAACGCCGCCATTCCAGCCGACCTGCTGAGCGCCAGAGGCGATCGCTTCCCCGATGCGTTGACGCAGTTCCCGTCGCTGTTCGCGCTGCTGGCGCTGGCGCTCTCCGCGCTGGGGCTGGGGCTGCGCCGCTTGCCGGTCGTCTCGCAGGCGCGGCGGCTGCGTAGCCCGACGCAAGTGACGGCGCTGCTCGGCGCGATTATCGCCTCGATCTCCCTGACCGGAGGCCACACGCGCATCTATAGCGCCGTCATCCTGTGTGCCTTTGCGCTGCTGGCGCTGGCGGTGACGCGCATTGAGCGCCAACCGTTCCTGGGGGGCGCTTGTGCGGCGATCTTTGGCGCGGTCGGCGCGCTGGTCTTTGTCATCACCAACCACGATGGCGCGGCGGTAGTGGCGCTGCCCATCGCACTGGCGATCCTGACCGTCATCGCGGGGCGCTGGATGGGGCGCGGCTACAGCGCCGCGATCTACGTCGCGACGCTCTTCGCAACCTTCTTCGGCTTCTTGCAGCTGGCCACCGACCCGGCTGAGACGACCGCGGGGCTGGCGCTGCTGGGGCTGGGCATTGGCGGCTGGATGACGCTGACGGTGGCGCTGGCGCTGGTGGTAGACGCGCTGACCACGCCGCCCTCGCCCGCCGACTGGCTGGCCCCCGTCACACCCCAACCCGTCGCGCCTCTACCCTTGGAAGGCCCGATCACGCCGACCGCGCCCGGCGTGCCGGTCAATCGAGTCCACCGCGCCCAGCCAGCGCAGCCGAGCGTGGATATGGCGCCGATCTGGATGCTGGCGCCCGCAGGCGCGGCGCTCTTGAGCGTGGTGGATGCGCGCGCGCTCTGGCCGGTGGTGGCGCTGACACTCGCGCTGGCCGGGGCGGGCGCGCTGCTGCGGCGGCTGCGCGGCGCCTATTGGGAGCCAGCCTGGCATGGCGCGGCGCTGGTGGCCTCGCTGGTGGCGCTCATTCATGCCATGCGCGATGACCAGCACGCGGCGATTCTGACGCTCAGCCTGGCGCTGCTCTTCGCGCTGGTGGCCTACCTGATCGCCTGGCAAGAGCGCCTGCCGTGGCTGAGCCTGGCCATCGCGCCGTATGCGCTGGTGGCGCTGGGGATGGCGGACGCGCTGCCCCTGTCAGCCAATCAGATCCTGGCGGCGACCTTCGCCATCGCGCTGGGCCTCACGCTGGGCGGCATGGCGGCGCGGCTGTGGCTGGGGCGCGCCTGGGCGCTAGCGCCCTATGGCGTGGCAGTGGTTGGCGCGTACCTCACCGCCGCGCGCGTCGAGCCATATCCAGCGGCGGCGGGTCTGCTAGAGGCCATCCTGCTGATCTTCGCGGCGTTGGCCTTTGTCGCCGCCCTGCTGGAGCGCTCACCCTGGGCGGCGCTGGCGCCTGCCATCTTCGCCATCGCGGCGGCGGTGGTCCAGCCCGATGGCCACGCGCTGCTGCCGCTGGCGCTGGCTTTCGCCGCCGCCTCGTTCGCCGTCTCGCGCACACGCGGGGGCGCCTGGGCGCTGCCGCTCTATGGCGCAACGCTCATCACGGCGATCACGGCGGCCTGGCAAGCGCGCAACGCGGCGGGCGGATTCGAGGTCGTCGCGCTGGTCGCGCTGGCGCTGGCAGCGTGGCTGCTGGCCGCGCTGGAGTCGCGCCCCGACGCGCTGCTGGTGACCTATACCTTCGCGGCGCTGGCCGTCTCGGCGGCGGCGCGCGCCTTTGGCTGGGAGGCGTGGCAGGCGACGTTGGCCTTCGCCGCGCTGGCGTGGATCTTCGATCTGTCGCGGCTGGGCTGGGCGCGTATCCCGTGGCTGCGCGAGCGCGAGACGTTCTGGCTGCCGGGGCTGGGAGGCGCATCGGCGGCTGAGCGCGCCGCGTGGAGCGATCCACGGCGGGCTGGGCAGCGCATTGCGCGGGGCGCGGCGGCGCTGCTGGCGGTGGGCGCGGTGGTCGGTGGCTGGTTCGCGCCGCAGTCCTTCGCCACCCAGACTCCCCAAACCCAGGCGGTGAGCGTGGCGCTGCTCTCGCTGGCGGCGCTGCTGGCGGCCTTCGGCTGGGGCGCACGGGGCTGGCGTCCGGCGCTCTATCTGGCGGGCGAGGCGCTGGCGCTCTTCGTCTCGTGGGAGCTGCGCTGGCTGGGCGCCGATAATCTTCAGGCGTGGATCATCGCGCCAGGCAGCGCACAACTCATCATTGGCGCGCTGCTGCCCGCCGATGAGCGGCTGCGTCCGCCCGCGTGGGCCGCGCAGACCTTCTCCATCGCGGGCGCGCTGATCCTGACGCTGCCGACGCTGGGCCAATCCATCACCGAGCCGACGGATTGGCAGTGGCGCTATGCGCTGCTGCTGGCAGTGGAGGCGCTGGCGCTGACGCTGCTGGCCGTGGGGCTGCGCAATCGCATCCTGGCGCTGACCGGCTCGGCTTTCGTTGGCGTGGCCGCCATCCGTGGGGCGATCATCGCGGTGCAGCAGAATCTGCCCGTGCCGATCGTGATCGCCGTCTTCGCGCTGGCGCTGATGGGGCTGGCGACCTGGCTCAGCCTGAGCGCGCGCCGCGCCGCCCGCGCGCCCACCACCCCCACCGCGCCCTAGCCCCCCAATCCCCTTTGTCATCGGCTAGCGCCCGTAGCTCCCCTCTCCCGCAGAGCGGGGGAGGGGTTGGGGGTGGGGGCTTGCGCCATTGCATTTCGCCCGCCGCCAGCCGCACAATACCCCAGGACGGCGGTGACTGATACCAAATCTGTCTGGGTAGTTGTCATCTCGTGAACAGCGCCCCGACTTCAAGCGCCGTTTTCCCATGAGCACATGAGAACTACCCACGCGAACCTGGTATCACTTGCAATCAGCGAAAAAGGAGGCGAGCGTGGCGACATTTGTGCTAGTGCATGGCGCATGGCATGGGGGCTGGTGCTGGCAGAAGCTCGTCCCCTTCCTGGAAGCTGCGGGCCATGCGGTGTATGCCCCCACCCTCACGGGCCTGGCTGAGCGTGCCTCCGAGCTTTCGCCTGATGTCGGACTAGACACCCATATCCAGGATATCGTCGGCTTGCTGGTGAACCAGGATTTGCATGGGGTCGTCCTGGTGGGTCACAGTTATGGCGGCATGGTCATCACCGGCGTGGTTGATCAGGCGCCCGAGCGCATTGCGCATCTGGTCTATCTCGATACCTTTGTGCCACGCGATGGTGAAGCGATGGTTGATGTCTCGCCGATTGTCATCTGGCTGCTCCGCAAGCAAGCCCAGGGTGATGGTTGGAGACTCGCTTCTCGCGGCGACTATGGGGTAACGACGGAGCCAGATCGCAGCTGGGTGCTCTCGAAGGTGACGCCACAGCCCCTCAAGACACTGGAGCAACCGCTTCATCTGAAGAATCCCGCCATCGTGTCAACGAAACCCCGGACGCACATTGACTGCACGAGCAGCGGCTTCGTCTTCTCGCTCCTGCGACACCTCCTGGCGCCAAGAGCGCTTCCTCCCAGGGAGGCAGGGTGGCGTCTGCGAACGTTGCCAACGGGCCACGATGCGATGATTACGGCGCCACGAGAACTGGCGGATCTCCTTCCGGAAGTTGTTTGACAAAGGACTGCCAGGCGCTATCCGTGTGTCTCAAGCACGGGCGTCCATGAGCGATTGACAACAACCCAGGCAACCGTAGTATGGGGCGTCTATCGCGGAGTCCACGCGGCGGAAGGGAGCGCGCTGGCATGAGCGCGGCAATCCACCAACCACGAGCATCCACGTTTCGCGCGCTGCGCTCGTCGCGCTTCGCCTGGGTGTGGAGCGGGCAGACGATCTCGCGGCTGGGCGATGGCGCGTACATGACGGCGCTCGCGTGGGCCGCCCTCCAGATCACTGGCAGCGCCACAGCGGTCGGCGCGCTGCTGATCGCCTCGGCCATCCCCGGTCTCGTCTTCATCCTGATCGGCGGGGTGGCAGCCGACCGCTACTCGCGCCGCCGCATCATGCTGCTCTCCGACGCCGGGCGCGCGCTGACGCTGGCGATCATCGCCGCGCTGGGCATGGCGCACATCCTCCAGCTCTGGCATCTGATGGTGATGGCGGTCATCTTCGGCTTCGTGCGCGGCTTCTTCACGCCCGCATATCAGGCCGTCATCCCAGAGCTGGTGGAGGAGGAGGCGCTTGCCTCGGCTAACGGCCTGACTGGCATCAGCCAGACCATCGGCGGGCTGATCGGCCCATCGCTGGCGGCGGGGCTGATCACCGTCTCCTCGGCCAACGCCGCCTTTGCCTTCGACGCCGCCAGCTTCGTCGTCGCAGCGCTGTGCGTGCTGCCCGCTGGCGCGCTCGACAGCCCTGCCGCGACCGCGCCCGTTGAGGCGGACAGCGCAGAGACGAGCGGCCAGCCGCCGCGCCCGCGCGGGCTGCGCGGCGTGCTGGCCGAGAGCCGCGATGGGCTGACCTACATCCTCGGCTCTGGCTGGCTCATCAGCACCATCGTGCTGCCGCTCTTCGCCAATCCGCTGCTGGTGGCGTCGTCGCCCGTCGCGCTGCCCAAGCTGATCCAGGCGGTCTGGCGGCAGGGCGCGTGGCTCTATGGGCTGGATGGCAGCGTCTTCGCGGTTGGCTCGCTGCTGGGGCTGCTGGTCTTCAGCCGCGTGCGGCCCAAGCGGCGCGGCGTGGCCTGCTTTGTGATGGGCGCCATCGCGGGCGTGGCGATGCTGGGCTTCGCGCTGCCCGTCACGCGGCCGCTGGAGCCTGCGCTGGTCGCTGGGGTGGCGCTGGTGACGGGCTTCACGCTCAACAGCTTCAACCTGATCTGGTTGACGACGGTGCAAGAGCTGGTGCCGCGCGACAAGCTGGGGCGCGTCTTCTCGATTGACGCGCTTGGCTCGCTGGCGCTGATTCCGGTGGGCTATGCGGTGGCGGGCGTACTCTCCGACCAGTTCTCGCCGATCTGGGTCTTCGTCATCGCGGGCGCGCTCGAGATCACAACCTCGCTGATCGGCCTCTCGATCCGCGCCGTGCGCGACCTGCGGTGATGGCGGGGTCGCGGCTGGCGCTGGGGTCGCAGCCATCAATGGCCGACGCACGGCGCGACGGAGCATGAATGCCCCTTTTGCAGGCCTTTCAAGGCCACCTCTGCGTACTCCGGCCTGTTAAGGCCGAGAGCTTGCCTGCGCCGCGCCCGCGCGCCAGTCTTGCCAGAACTTGACCACGCCCAGGATGGCGACGATCATCACGAGCAGCGTCGCGGGCAGCAGGAAAAAGCCAGCGCCCCCCAGCGCGGGGACAACGATGCCCAGCAGCAACAGCGCGCACGTCACCAGCAACCCAAAGGCGGTATTGCGGTTCTCAGGGCTGATGGCGCGCGCCTGCCAGACCGCGCCCACCGTCGCGCCGATGAAGAGCACACCGGGGAAAGCCAGCACAATCAGGCCGCGCGCCGCCGCCGTCGCATCCACCGGCTGGCAGAGCAGCTTGCCCACCTGCATGCCATAGCACGTCTCATGTTCCGAGAGCGCCATGAAGAGCAGGTAGGCCGAGGTCAGCGCGGCCAGGCCAAGCGCCACATAGGCCAGAATACGCTCGGCGTCGCCGATGCGGCGCACGCGGGTCGCGGGTGCGGTCTCAGACATCCAGGATGATCTCCCTGTGAATCGAAGCAAACCAAGGTAAGCCGCTGAGGGCTGAATCCGTCTCGTCTACCTGACACCATACCGCATCTGGCGCGCTCCATCCAGGCGCGCGGAAGGATAGCTGGCGCGACGGCTCGTTCCCGGCTTACCACACGCGCTCCACAGACGCGCTCAACATAAATGCGGATACGTGAAGCGCTGAGTGCTATGGTATGCTCCTGCTTGTGTGGCCGCATGCGGAGCGACTCTGTCACGGCGCGAAGTATTCTGCGCCGCCCCTCGACGCCAGAAGATGGCGTTCGCCAATGTTCACCGATATCCGTTCGTGTGTACTGCCTCCACTGGAGCAGATGGTGTAGCAGGCGCGGCGCGCTCCACCCATCGCCGGAGCGCGCCAGTTGGGCGAAGTTCTCGCTGCTTCCCCTCCTCGTGCGGAGCGTCCCAGGTACAGGTACGTGCGTGTGAAGAAGAACAGGAGGCCAACTCATGGCCACTGCGGCGCAAACCTGGCGTATCTCTGGCGACTACTTTGAGAATTGCAACTGCGATGTCGTGTGTCCCTGCCTGATTTCCCCGCTGCCGCTGATGACCGCGATGCCAACGCAGGGCGCCTGTGAGGTGATGCTTGGCTTCCATGTCAATCAGGGCAGCTTTGGTGATGTCACCCTGGACGATTTGAACGTTGCGCTGCTGCTGCGCACGCCGGGACCGATGGCCGAGGGCAACGCCTCGGTGGCCGCCTACATTGACGAGCGGGCCGATGACCGCCAGCGACAGGCGCTCCAGGCGATCTTCACGGGCGCGGTCGGCGGGCCGATGGGCCTGCTGGCGCCGCTGGTGACACAAGTGCTGGGCGTCTCCTTCGCGCCGATCAGCTTCAGCAAAGATGGCCCACGTCGCATGATGGTCGTCGAGGGCAAGGGCAGGATCGCCGTACACGGCCTGCCCAGCGCCACGCCTGACGACGCGCCGTGGATCGCCAACGTCCATCCGTTCAATCCCGCAGGCCTTGCGCTGGCGGTCGGCGACGCGGGTAGCGGCTGGGCCGACTACGGTATGCGCTGGGACAATGCTGGCAAGAACGGCCACTACGCGCCCATCCAGTGGTCCAACGCCTGAGCGACCTCACCTCCCAACTCCCTCGCCCACCTGGCGAGGGGGACTACGGATTGCTCGCCCCGGCGGTGACGCTGGCGCGCAGTAGAGGAGGCGGCGATGCTCAACCCCTATGGGGCAATGCCTGTGCGCGAGCGCAACCTAATTCTGCTGGCGCTGGTGGGGCTGTCGGCGGCCGCCTGGGCCGTTGTGTTCTGGCAGGCGCAGAGCATGTCTGGCGCGATGGGGCTGACGATGGGACTGGGCGTGGCGCTGTTCCTGGGCATCTGGATCACCATGATGGTCGCCATGATGTTCCCGTCGGCGGCGCCAATGATCCTGATGTTCGGCGCCATCGCGGCAGGCAAGCGACGCCAGGGACAGGCCGCCGCGCCTACGGCGGTCTTCGTCGGCGGCTATCTGCTCATCTGGACGGCGTTCGGCGCACTGGCCTACCTGCTGGCCAGCGGCGCCGATCTGCTGGCCAGTCGCTCGCCCTGGCTGTTGGCGAATGGCGCGCGCATCGGCGGCGTGGCGCTGGTGGGGGCTGGCCTCTATCAGTTGACGCCGCTCAAGCGTGTCTGCCTGACGCAATGCCGCACGCCGATGCAGTTCGTGCTCGGCTCCTGGCGCGACGGCGCATGGGGCGCGCTGCGCATGGGCATGGAGCATGGCGCGTTCTGCCTGGGCTGCTGCTGGTGGCTGATGCTGATCCTCTTTCCGCTGGGCATGATGAACGTGGTGGCGATGGGGTTGCTGACGGCGCTGATCTTCGCTGAGAAGGTTCTGCCGGTGGGCCGATGGATCAGTGGGCTGGCCGCCGCAGGGTTGATCGTCTACGGCGCGGTGGTCATCGCGGCGCCAATGGCTCTGCCCGCGCTGATGTAAGTGGCGCTATCTCACGTCAACTGCGCCGCACATCCCCAGAATGTAGTGAATCCAACGCCTGGTGACCATGCTACGCTGCGGGAATCGAGGGTAAATTGCGGACATATGCCTGCTAGACCCTCTCGGGCTGACGTGCCTCTACTCCCGATACCATCATGTGTAAATGCGACAGGTGAGGTGAGTACCCTATGGCGCATGACGAACTCAACCAGGCGATTAGCAGTCACTATGGCTGGTCGGGCCTGATGGAGAGTATCGAAGCGGAAATACGCCAGCATGGCATTGATCCGCAGCAGGTGACGGTGGGCCAGTTGGCTCCCGTGGACAACTATCACTGGTATCGGCTCGCCGGGACGCTCACGCTGGCCCAACTCGCGGCCATCAACAGCGCTGAGCGCGTACTCGACGTAGGTGGCGGCATCGGCGGCCCTGCCCGCCAGCTCGCGCATCGCGTTGGCTGTCACGTCACGGTGCTGGATCTGACACCTGAATATTGCGCCGTGGGTGAGATACTCACTCGGTGGACGCAGCTCACTGATAAGGTCTCCTTCGTCTGTGGGAACGCGCTGGCGATGCCCTTCCCCGACGGCAGCTTCGACGTGGTGTGGACCCAGCACGCCGCGATGAACATTCCCGATAAGGCGGGCCTCTACCGCGAGGTGGCGCGTGTTCTCCATCCAGGCGGGCGCTTTGCGCTCTTCGATGTCCTCGCGGGCATCAATCAGCCGATTCACTTCCCCGTGCCGTGGGCAAGTAATCAGTCCTTCAGCTTCCTGCTAACGCCCGAGGAGACCCGCGCTTGCATCACTCAGGCAGGCTTTCGTGAGGTGTCCTGGATGATGGGCCAGGACCTGGAGGCCCAACTTGAGCGGCAAGAAGCGTCAGAAGCGTCGGGCGAGGATGTTTCGGCGGATGGCGGGCTCAACCCGGGACTCCTCAATGGCCATGATGGGCCGCGCATGGGGGCAAATGTCCAGCGCAATATGAAGGAAGGGCGAATCATCTGGGCTATGGGGCTCTTCGAGCGCAACTAGCGCCTCTCCAACGGTCGCGGGTTCGGATGGGCTGAAAAGTCAATGTCTGGGTAAGCACCCGCTAAAGCGTGTGACAACCCAAGAAGCGCATGGAAGCGCAGAAGCGCATGTCCCCCTCTCCCTGCAGGAGAGGGGGACTGAGGCGGTGAGGTCGCGCGCTATTTCTTGGTCGCGGTTGTCGGCTTTTCAGCCTTGGCCTTCGCGCCATTGTGGCCGTTGTGGCTGTTATGACCGTTCTGCGCGTGGCGCCCGTTGTGGCCGCTCTTGCTCTGCGCTGGCTCGTAGACCGGGGTGAGCCAGTTCATATACTCCGAGCGGCGGCCGCGGGTCACATCAGCGTAGAGGCTGACGAGCTGGCGGCTGACCGGGCCGACGGCTCCGGTCCCGATGGCGCGATGATCAATCTCAATCACAGGGGCGATCTGCGCGCCCGTACCAGTGAAGAAGATCTCGTCGGCGGTGTAGAGTTCGGTGCGATCAATGACGCGCTCGCGGGTCAGCATCTCCAGCTCGCGGCGCGCGATCTCCATCACGCTGTCGCGCGTGATGCCCTGCAGGATGTTCTCGGAGGGGGGCGGCGTCACCAGCTCGCTCCCCAGTACCATGAAGATGTTCTCGGCTGAGCCTTCGCTGACGTGCCCGTCATGATTCAGCATGATCCCTTCATCGAAGCCGCTCATCAGCGCCTCAGACTTGGCGAATGCGCTGTTGACGTAGGCGCCCGAGACCTTGGCGCGGGCCGGAATCATGTTGTCGTCAATGCGGCGCCACGATGAGACCATGCAGCGCAGGCCAGAGGTGGCGATGTAGTCGCCCATCGGCATGGTGAAGATTGTGAAGTCGTCTCGCAGGCCATCCAGCTTGACGCCGATGATCTCATCCGCCTTGTACGCGAAGGGCCGGATGTAGCAGTTCTCGCGGAAGCCATTGCGGCGGATCAGCTCGATGGTGATCTCGACCAGCTCTTCGGGCGTGTGCGCGAGCTTGATGTTCATGATCTTGCAGGAGCGCGCCAGCCGCTGATAGTGCTCCAGCGCGCGGAAGATGTAGAGCTGATCGGCGTCGCTATTGTAGTAGGCGCGGATGCCTTCGAAGCAGCCGGTGCCATAGGAGAGCGCATGCGTGGCGATGCCGACGCGGGCCTGGTTGGCGGGAATGTACTCGCCGTTGAGGAACACCACCATGTCTGACCGCTGCGAGAGCGCAGCGTCTGCCGTTGTCTTCGACACGTTCCATAGCCTCCTCAGGAGAGCGTGTGGCGTCATCGCCACGCATGAAGCTTTGTCCATCGTTGGACACTTGCGCCAGGCGCGAGGCCGCAATAAGCCACCGCTAGCGTAGCGAGCGCCAGAGAAGCCTGTCAAGCGAATCACGTGGACTCTGTGCAAGCCGCACAATGACGCCAAACGTCGTCATTGTGCGGCCCACGGCGCACTCTCTGGCACTCTCTGGCTTTGCTCGCCTTCGCCCGGCTCGCGACGCCTGGAAGATACCGTAGATACGTTCGACCGCGCCTAAAAGATACGCTTGCCGACCGCTGACAGGGCAAGCTCTGTCGCCAGAATCGCCGTCTGGTTATGATGATCGAGGATCGGGTTGACCTCGACCAGGTCGAGGCTGGTCATGCGCCCGCACTCGGCGACCATCTCCATCGCCAGGTGCGCCTCGCGATACGTGATGCCGCCATGTACGGGCGTACCGACGCCCGGCGCCTCTGAAGGATCCACGACATCGAGGTCAAAGCTGATGTGCAGGCCAGTCGCGCCGTCCAGCGCGCGCTCCAGCGCCTCGCGCGTGATAGCCTCCATCCCGCGGCGGTCAATGTCGCTCATGGTCAGCACATGCGCGCCCGCTTCGCGCAGCAGCGCACGCTCGCCCGGATCGAGGTCGCGCGCGCCGACGATCACGACACGCCTGGGATCAACCTTGGCGCCCGGCCCGCCGACATTCACCAGTTGTGGGTCGCCTCGCCCGGTCAGCGCCGCCAGAATCATGCCATGCACATTACCAGAGGGCGACGTTTTGGTGGTATTGAAGTCGGCATGCGCGTCGAACCAGATCACCCCCAGCGGGCTGCGCGCCCGTGCGGCGCCCGCGATGGAGCCAAGCCCGATGCTGTGATCGCCGCCCAGCGTGATCGGCAGCGAGCCGCCCTCGATGCTGGCGGCGACACGCTCGGCCAGCAGGCTGGTGGCGGCGATGATCGGCGCGAGATGCTTGGCGCGTCCCTCGGTTGGGCCAGTCTCCACGCTGGCTTCTGGCTCGCTGACGGGGATCGGCTCGGCGCTGGTAACGGTATGGCCCAGCGCGCGCAGCTTGTCAGCGATATCGGCGTAGCGGATGGCGCTTGGCCCCATATCCACGCCGCGACGGTCGGCTCCCAGGTCCATTGGCACGCTGATCAGCGTAATATCCATTGTACTTGTGTACTCTTCTCGTCTCGCAAGATCTGCTCGCGCGCCATTGCGCGGGTCAGGCCGCCATCCGGCGACGCCTTCAGTATAGCCTATCTGGAGCTATCGGCGCGTCGGCAGAATGGCGCCGTCATGCGGTCAGCGCCGAGCAGCGCCAAGCAGCGCCGAGCAGCGCCAAGCAGCGCCGAGCAGCGCGTACGCGAGCGGGCCAGCCGCCCCTGAGAGCGACTGGCCCGCCGATATGCCCCGTTATGCTGTCAGCATTGACCGCATGACGGCGCTGGACGCGACGCTAGAAGCCACCTGTGCCATTGGGGGTGCCGAGGCCGGTCGGGCCGTCCCAGCCAGTCCCCGCCGTGCAGAGGTCCGTGCCACCGCAGTTGCCATTGCTGCCGCTGGTGACGTCGTTGAGCGAGCTGGTGTGGCTGTATGGATACGAGGCGAAGTTGACGCTGCTCGCGTTGCCCGCCAGCGCATAGACACTGGCGATGGTCGGCGACGAGACGCTCGTGCCGCCAAAGACCAGCCAGCCGCTCAGCCCCTGATAGGCGAAGCTGTCATAGACATCCACGCCAGTGTTGGGATCGGCGTCAGAGGAGACGTCGGCATTGGCGCGATTGCCGCAATTCGCCGTGATGTTGGACACGCTCGACTGCCACGAGGGCTGCGGGTCGTCGGCGCTGCAGCCGCTGCCAGCGCCGTTCCAGGCGGACTCTGTCCAGCCGCGCGAGTTGCTGGCCTTCGAGAGTGAGGTGCCGCCAACCGCCGTCACATACTGCGACGCTGCGGGATATTCGACGCCGTAGCCGCTGTCGCCCGTGCTGGCGGTGATGACGATGCCCGGATGGTGATAGTAGGTCGTGTCATAGGAGGTGTCGCTGCTCGACTCACCACCACCGTAGCTGTTGCTGATCTCGGTCGCGCCGAGCGCGGCGGCCTCGTTGACCGCGGCGCCGAGGTTGGTCAGGCTGGAGCTGCTGGCCTCGACCAGCAGGATGTGGCAGTTCGGGCAGATCGCGCTGACCATATCCAGGTCGAGCGAGATCTCCTGCGCCCAGCCGCCATTGGTGCGCGGATACGACGTGCCGCCGCTCTGGTTGACCTTGCGGAAGCAGCCATTGGCCGTCGTGCAGGCCGAAAGCCCCCATGCGGCGCGGTAGGTGTTGAGGTCAGACTCGGCGTTGGGGTCGTCGTAGGCGTCCACGATGCCGACCGTCTGACCCGAGCCAGCCGTCGCTGAGGGCAAGCTGTAGGCGGAGATCAGGTCGCAGGGGGTGTAGCCGCCGCCAGGATTGGTCGTGCAGACGGCAGTGCTGCCACCGCCGCCGCCGCCACTGGTCGGCGTAGGCGTCGGCGAGGTCGGTGTGGGTGTCTGGTGGGGATTGCCCTTATTGCCCTTGACCCCATTCACGCGCACGATGGCGTGGCAGGCGGCGAATCCGGCTTTGGCCGGCCCGCAGGAGTGCAAGAACGATACAGAGGATGCGGAAGATGTCGTCGCGGAGGTTCGGGCCGCCTGTGCGGTCCCGACGCCACCAGCGAAGACCAGGGCGGCGACCAGAGCCGCTGCCAGCGCGACAGTGCTTCCCAGCACGAGAAGGCTGGAACGTCGCATTCGCAAGTCCCTTCTGTCTCACTTTGCCGCTTGTGCGATACAAACGGCCCCAGGAATATGTGACGCCGCCACACGCCGTCGTGTGCGGACGTTTCCCGGTCGGACCAGGGGAGCGCCGCTCAGGACGCTCTCATGCGGTATCGTTCGCTATGAATAGAGTCTGTTCCCAACATGCGAGCTGCGATTCGCTGCCCTCCTCGCGCTCCCGCAGTTCTACATGCCCGGAGCGGGCTGTGACTACCCAGCGAAATTGCGTAAGCTAGCATACTTGCGGTTGCTTGGTCTGTCAAGATCTGCATTGCACGAATTCACGCGTCAGCGCTGGCAGGTTGGCATGCCACTAGCGTATACACCGCGCCACTGCTGGCGGATGAGTGCGAGATGATCGGCTCCGGCGTTTGCTATACTCAGTGTGCGCGACTGCCTGTTGCCTTGTTCAGAACGCACCGGGAGAGACATGGCATGCCAGAAGGGGTGAACGATCTAGGGCTGGTTGACGGGCAGACGATCAGCGTGCGCAAGCTGAACAGCGCGGGGATCGAGGTCTTCGCCTATCCCGGCGTCGTCGCGCAGACGTGGCCGACCGGCGCGCGGATAGACGCCGAGTGGACGCGCCCGGCGATGGCGCTGGGCTACACCACCTTCGAGCCAGGCGACCACTTCATCGAGTGGTACTTCACCGACCGCTGGTACAACATTATGGAGGTGCGCGGCCCGGGCGAGCGGCTCAAGGGATGGTATTGCAACATCACCTGGCCGGCGGAGTTTCAGCCTGGCCGCATCCGCTACCGCGACCTGGCGCTCGATGTGTGGGTGGCGCCCGATGGCGCGCTGACCACGCTGGACGAAGACGAATTCGCCGCCGACCCTGCTATTGACGACCACGCGCGGGCGCACGCGCTGGATGCGCTGGATAGCCTGCGCGCGCTGGTCGCCCGCCGCGCCGCCCCCTTCGACGCCCTGCCCGCCTGACGCCCTCTCGTAGCTCCCCTCTCCGCCTCGGCGGCGGAGGGGCTGGGGGTGGAGGTTCCCGCTATTTCATCAAATACGGCAGCAGCGCCAGCGCGGCGGCGGTGTTGTTGGCGGCGTGGATGACCATCCCCGGCCAGATCGAGTCGGTACGCCAGCGTGTCCACGCCAGGATCACGCCAATCACGATCAGCGGGATCAGCGAGCCAACATCGGCATGCGCCACGCCGAAGACGATGGCCGAGACGACGATGGACGGCCACAGCGGATAGCGCTTGAGCAGGCCGACAAAGATGAAACTGCGGAAGAAGACCTCTTCACAGATGGGCGCCACCAGCGCCGCCGCCGCCAGAATCCCCAGCGTCGTCAGCGGCGCGATTCGCCCCTCCTTCAGCAGCGTGTCGCTGTTAGTCTGGAGCGGCAGGTGGAAGGTGGTGATGAGCTGGCTGTAGAGCAGGCTGGCGCCCAGCGCGATCACCAGCCCGACGACAACCAGGATGACCGCCGGAACGAGCGGTGTGGCGCGGAATCCCAGCCAGCGCAGGCGCTCACGCAGCGGCGCGGCGGGCAGGCGACGGCTGGTGACGACCAGCGCGGGCGCGATCAGGAAGATGGCTTCGAGCAGCGCCGAGACGATGAAGACGACCACCCCGCTGATCGCATCCACGGCCGCCGAGGGCGGCTTGCTGAGCGTGGCGGATGAGCCGAAGAGCGCGTTCGAGCCGATGCTGAAAGTCAGCCAGGGAACCAGCGTCACCAGCGCGCCGATCACCATCTGGCGGAAGGTCCACGGCGTCGGCGTCACGCCAGATCGGCCAGACGCGCCGCCTGCGCTTGGGGGTGGCGCTGGCGCGGCGGTGGGCGCGGCATATGCAGGCGCATCGGCCTGCGCCTGGTCGTCGGGTCGAGGATCGTCGAGCGAGCGCATGCCTCAGCCTTTCAGTTCGTGTCACACCGCGCGGAGCAGGGAGGTCGGCTCGCGCGCATCCCGCTGCACCCATTGTACGCGCGAGCGCGGCCTGTGGTCGCCTGTGGTCGCCTGTGGTCGCCTTGCGCGGCGCCAGCGTTGACCATATAATGGTGAAAAGCGTCTGTTCAAGCGGTTTCGCAAGGATGACACGCTGCATTGTTTTGCCGGAGCGGCTATGACAGACGAGACGACAGTCGAGACAACAGTTGAGGGGCATAACGTCTGGTGAACTACACGCCGACCGAGAATCCCATCACGAATATCAACTGGCGGCGCCACCAGCGCGGTTGTCCACACTATCGCGAGCGCTGGTTCCCGCAGAGTGATCTGGAGCATGGAGAGCCAATGTATCAGGTCTTCTGTGGCCTGAACACGCCGCCCAACTCGATCGAAGAGCAGGAAAAATGCCTCTCCAGCCGCATGCGTTGCTGGCGTCTCGCGGAGGGAGCGAGCGGCGCGAAACCCATCCCCATCACCAACATCAAGCGCCGCCGCCCGGCGTAGCGCTGACGCGCCTCACACGCCGACCGGCGACGATCTTCACACGCTCAGACATGCCAGCGTTCGCGGATGGTCTCCGCGCACTGGCTAGTGAAACTTGCCCTGCTTGACCATCTGCTCGATGGTGGAACGGATCTGCTGCGCCTGCTGTGAGTCCTGCTGCTTGAGCTGCTGGAACAGGTTCGCGCAGTCCTGATCGCCCGCTTGTTGGGCGTCCTGGATGTACTGGTCGTAGGCGTTGATGCCTTCCAGCTTGTTCTGTAGCGTCGTGAGCAGGTCGTAGCTTGTGTTCTCCAGTGCAATCACCTCTTTCTTGCGATCCTTGCGCTTCTCGCGTCCATGCGCGCGGGGTCATCATCCTCGCGCCGCATGTGAGGTGAGGCAAGTGGCATGCCGCCGAGACAGGCGCGCTGCGCCGCGATGCGCCTATACTGTGACGACTGATAGCCCGCGTGAGCCAGCGCGGCAGGAGCAGCGACAGGAGGAGCGCATGGCGGCTGATGTGGCGAAGCAGGCGCGACGCGCGGCGGTGGTCGCGGTGGACCTCGGCGGCACGACGACCCGCGTGGCGACCATCCTGCTGGGCGGCGAGACTGGCGTCCCCTCGATGCCATCCGCTCCGGCGACCTTCGCCACCGAGCCGGACTACGCGGCGCAGATAGCGCAACTGGGCGAGATGGTGGACGCGGCGGCGGGACTGGTGCGGCGGCGCGATGGGCCGCTTCTCGGCGTGGGGGTCTCGCTGGGCGGGCGTATCGCCGTGGATGGCGCTAGCGTGGCGGTCGCGCCGAACCTGCGCGACTATGAGGGCCGCCCGCTCGTCCAGGATGTGATGGAGCGCTGCGACGGGGTGGCGCCGGTGCGGCTGGCGCACGACGCCCTCTGCGGGCTGCTGGCCGAGCAGCGGCTGGGCGCGCTGGCGGGCATGCCGCGCTGCGCCTACCTGACGCTCTCCACCGGCACAGGCAGTGCAATCCATCTGGAGTCGCCAGCGGGCGTCGGCGTCTATACCTCCATCGAGCTGGGCCACCAGATCCTCGATGGCAACACGCGCGTTTGCCTCTGTGGCCAGGTGGGCTGCCTGGAGACCTTTACCGGCGGCCGCCAGCTCGAACAGCGCTATGGGCAGCCCATCGAGACGTTGTCGGCGGATCAGTGGGCGGCGCTGCGCGACGAGCTGGTGGAGAAGCTGAGCCTGGGGCTGGTCAATCTGGCGCATCTGACGCGCGTGGAGGCGGTAGCCATTGGCGGCGCGATTGCGCTGCATCATCCCGAGCTGCTGCCAGCGCTGCGGGTCAACCTGCGCGAGCGGCTGTGTGGCGCGCGGCTCGATCTGGTCCCGGCGCGCTGGGGAGCCGATGCGCCGCTGATCGGCGCGGCGCTGCTGCTGACGACGCCGATGGGCGCGGTGATCCACTGAGGCGCGACCCTCACCCCTGCCCACTCCCAGAGGGAGCGAGAGCGGAGCGTTGTTGTCGGTCGGGAGGGTCAGCCCTTCGGCGCCTGTAACGGCCTGGAACTCTCCTCTCCCGCAAAGCGGGGGAGGGGTTGGGGGTGGGGGTCGACGGAGAGGAGCGACGAACGATGCGAGAGCTGTTGACTGAGCAGCGCATTCGGCTGTGTGCGGCGGGACTGGGGCTGGGGTTGCTGGTCTTTGGCGCCATCCCAGTCATCGCGCCAAAGCCCTTCGCCAGCGTCTTTGGCTTCGATGAGCCGACAGCGGAGACCGCCGCGATGAGCCGTAGCGTCGGCGCGCGCGACGTGGCGATGGGCGCGGGGCTGTGGTCCGCTGCCGCGCACGGTGGGAACTACGCGCCGTGGCTGCTGGCGCGCATGCTCTCGGATGGCGGCGACGTGCTGGCTATCGGCATCGCTGCCGCGCAGGGCAAGCGCAATCCGCGCTTCCTCAGCCTGGGTGGGCTGGCGCTGGTCGCCACGCTGGCCGACGCCGCGCTCTGGGCGCTGACCCGTGGGGCGCGGGAGTAGCGAGGAGGCGCGCCCATGCAGCCGCGCATCGCGCCGCTCGCCGATCATCCCGAGTTGGCGGAGTCGGTGGCGCGCTGGCACTTCGATGAGTGGGGCGCGCTCAGCCCTGACGCCACACTGGAAGCCTGGACGGCGCACATCCAGCAGAGCGCTAGCCGCGCGAGCCTGCCCATCACCTACATCGCGCTGGACGCCTCGGCGGGCGATGACCTGCTCGGCTCGGTGACGCTGGTCGAGTGCGATATGGAGACGCGCCCCGACCTCACGCCGTGGCTGGCGGGCCTCTTCGTGCGGCCAGCGAGCCGCAGCCTGGGAGTGGGATCGCTGCTGGCGCTGCATGCCGTCTCGGCGGCGGCTGCGATGGGCGTTGCGCGGCTCTACCTCTACACCCACGCCGCGCGCTCGTTCTACGAGCGGCTGGGCTGGCACGCGCTGGAGCCAGCCTTCTACGAAGGCCGGGATGTGACGATCATGGCGATCGAGCCAGCGGCGCGGTAGCCAAGCAAGAGGGTATGGATGTGGATCATTCTTGCTTTGTCGAATTCGCTGTGGACGATACACGCCGCTTTGAAGCGTTGTGCGCGGTATTCGCGGCCATTAAGCATGATAAGGAAGCAGGTCAATTCCGAGACGAGGCCGATTGGCTGGCGTTCTTCGATGATGAAGCGCTCAGCCAGTTTTGGTGGCCGACAGCGGCAGAGCGCGCAGCGTATACCGAACGATGGCAGGCCGCGTCGGTGGAGCAGAGGTGGAGTGATCCTTCGCTTTCTCCTCCCTCCTGGGACTTCGCATCGCTCTTCATGGCTTTCGAGAACGGCGAGTATGACCTGTTCTCATGCCGCCTCATCAGTCAGGACAGGGCGCGACTGGAGTTCGACCCGCTCGCCTATCCGTATGGAGGTACGGACAGCTTGCAGATGCTCATCAGAGCGTTTGGCTTCCATATCCTGGCTGAGGATGACGGGACGGGCTACTACGAATATGATGGAAACGCCGATCCCTAGACTTATGCGCCGCCGATGACGCCGGAGAAGGTCGTCACCTCCAGCCCATCGGCGCGCAGGCGAGCGACATAGGGATTGATGCCGACGCTATCGCCAGCGATGTGGCCCATCACCAGGATGTTTCCGCGCACGCCCTCCGCCGCCAGCCGCTGGGCATCCTCGCGCGGGAAGTGGATGCAGCAGACGGTATCAATGCCGTGGGTGAAGTAGGCGCGCGCGACGTGGTAGCCGCCATTGGTATAGGCGCCATGCGAGACGACCACCCGCCCGGCTGGCGCGTCCCAACTCCCCAGCGCGACCTGCATCCGCGTGCGCGCGGCGGCGAACTCTGGCAAGCGCAGCAGCGTGTCGCGCAGATCGGCCACCGTCGCGGCGGGGTTGGCGGCCAGCGCGGCATCCACCGTCGCCTGCATGATGCGCCGCCCGACTTCATCCAGCGGGGAGTGGATGTTGAGGAAGGGTGTCTCTAGCAGGCGCGCGACCGAGGCAACATGGTCGTAGTTCTCGCGCTGGGACGCCGCCTCGAAGCCCGCGATGCGCTCGGCCACCGCCACCTCCGCCACGTCGCGCGGCACGCCCTCCGCCACCATCTGCCCCACATGCAGGCGATAGACCTCCCAGAAGGGGCCAGCGTAGCCCGCGGGATGATGCGCGACGACGGCGTGGTAGCCAAGCTGGCGCGCCATGAAAAGTTCGGCGGCGCCCACATCTATGCCCAGCAACAGATGGCCGATGCGGCTGCCGGGATAGTAGATGGCGCAGTCGCCGGGGATACTATCCCAGCCTGCCATCTCCAGCGCGATCTCCATCAAGCGCGCGGTCGTGACTGC
>JAICVT010000355.1 GCA_025935235.1 Ktedonobacterales bacterium
CACGGCGACTGGGCGCGCATCCTCCAGGCGGGCGCCCGCCAGCGCATCCACCAGCGCAGGCTCGTAGGGCAGCAACGGGATGGAGAGCGGGCCGAGCGCGAGCGACCCCATGCGCGCGAGCTGCGGCCGCTCGTCGGCCCAGGGGCTATCGGCGATCACCGCTTGCAGGTCAGGGTCGCGCGCCGCCGCCAGGATCACATCGCCCGCGCCCAGCGAAACGCCCAGCGCGGCGGAGCGCTTATTGCGCAGCGCGGGCAGGGCGCGCAGATAGCGGGTCGCGCCGATGATGTCGGCTGGCTCGCTGGCTCCCGCGCCGATGCCCCAGCCTGCGCTCTCGCCACAGCCACGGCTATCGTAGAGCAGCGTGTTGTAGCCCGCGGCAAAGAGATAGCGCGCCCAGGGCAGCATCGAGAGGCGGTTGGACTTGAAGCCGTGGACGAGGATGACCGTCGGCGCGTCGGGCGAGGCGATCACCAGCCAGCCCGCCAGCGCCACGCCATCGCTGGCCGCGAAATGAACCTCGCGCGCGGGCAGGCCAGCGGCGCGGCTGATCGCCGGCGCGCCACGCCCCGCGCGATTGGCCGCCAGCGAGACGCCGCGTGCGGCGGGGATCAGCGCCCATCCCAGCAGCGCCAGCGCGACCGCTGTGAGAAGACCACGCGCCAGCCAGCGACGGATCGTGCGCGCCGGACTCACCTCATCCACCGCGCCGCCCCCTTGCCTTTGCTCATCGTTGCCCCGCGCTGGACTGACACGCATCTACAGGGTAGTCCGCGCGCCGCCGCAACGCTGTGAGCGCCGTCACACTGGGCGCTCGACCGAGCGAACTGTATCACAGATCACAGCGGTCACAGAAATTGCAGGCTTACCCAGACACGGCTGAAGTCACGCGCCGCCAGCGCCGCCCGCTGGACGCCGAAGTGGATCACGCCGCCGCCTGCCCAATCCATCCCGGCCTCGTCGTTCGAATAGATCTGCACGAGCAGGCGCCACTCATCGGCGGCCAGCCGCTCCATCTCGCGACGGCGGCGCTGCGCCTCCAGCGCGGCGGGATCAGGATGGATTGTTCGCCAGAGGCCGCGTGCGATGTCCAGCGGGCCGAGGCGTCCCGCCCGGCTCAGGTCAACGCGCGGCGGCTCGATGCCGTGCGCCGCCATGTAGGCGGCGACGAATGTTCCTGGCTCCAGCTCGTAGGGATAGCCCAGCAGCCGGCAATCCATCTCTTGATGATAGCCGACATCCTCGCCGCCGACTACCCGAATGTAGTCCAGCCGCTCGTCATTGGTGAAGCTGATGCGCTCAATCGCGGCGTCATACCCGTCGGGCAGTGTCAGGCGGCGCGCGAAACTGACAGCACAGGCGGGAAAATGTCCATCGGGAGCGGCGACCAGCGCGGCGGGCGTGGGGCGACGGGCCAGCGACACGGCGTCATCGCGCGTCCACAAGACACGCCAGGCGGATGCGTCATCCGCGATGCGCAGGCTGCCCTGGGCGTCGTTGATGGCGTAGAAGAAGCTGAGCAGCCCATCGTGCGGCAGATCGCCCTCCGGGTCGAGCGCGGCGATCTCGGCCAGGCGCATCTGGGCGATGAAGGGCAACGGCTGGCCGTCGCCGGTAGCGGGCCAACCCACGTCGGCAGGCAGATCGGGCGCGCCGCCCACCTTCGAGCCGCCCAGCGGCAGCGTCGCCTCGTCGTCTACTCGCCGCAAATCGAGATGAATGGCGGGCTGGGCCAGCGCCAGCAGGTCATCGGCCACGCGCGCGAGGCCGATGGCGCGCAGCCGCCCGGCGAGCGCGGCGGCTAGCGCCGCATCACGTTCACCCCCTTCATCACACATGGGTGGTGTCCTTTCGCGCGCCCTCGCGGGGCCAGTTTGAATCGTACACGCGCTGGCTCCTACAATTTCGACCGTCTGGCGTCAGGATTCAATCGCGGCAGAGTAGGTAGCTGTAGCCCCCTCACAGCGGGTGGAGGGGTTGGTCAGGGGGCGTGCGTGAAGATTGTAGTCATCGGCAGCGGCTTCGGCGGGCTGAGCGCCGCCATTCGACTGCAAGCGGCGGGGCATCGCGTGACGCTGCTGGAGCAGCGCGACCAGCCGGGCGGCCGCGCCTACGTCTACCAGCAGGATGGCTTTACCTTCGATGGTGGCCCTACCATCCTCACCGCGCCCTGGCTGATTGACGACCTCTTCGCCGCCGCGGGCAGGCGCGCCAGCGACTACGTCCAGCTCGTGCAACTCGACCCGTTTTACAACATCCGCTTCGAGGATGGCTCCGTCTTCCACTACAACAACGATCAGCAGCGGCTGCGCGCCGAGATCGCGCGCTTCAATCCCGCTGATGTGGCGGGCTACGAGCGGCTGCGCGCCCAGGCCGACGAGATTCTGGCGGCGGGCATGGCGCTGATAGACAAGCCCTTCACACACGCCAGCGACATGGCGCGCGTCGCCCCGACCCTGCTGCGCCTCAAAGCCTACCAGTCGGTCTATCGCTTCGTCGCATCCTATCTCAGCGATGAGCGGCTGCGGCAGGCGTTCAGCTTCCATCCGCTGTTGATCGGCGGCAATCCCTTCGAGGCGTCGTCGCTCTACGCGCTGATCCACGCGCTAGAGCAGCGCTGGGGCGTCTGGTTCGCGATGGGCGGCACAGGCGCGCTGGTGCGAGCCATGACGCGGGTCTTCGCGGAGTTGGGCGGCGAGCTGCGGCTGGGCAGCGAGGTCGCGGAGATCGCCGTGGAGGAGCGCGACGGTCGCGCGCGGCGCGCCACGGGTGTGCGGCTGGCGGATGGCGGCTACCTGGCCGCCGACGCCGTCGTCAGCAACGCCGATGTCGCCACGACCTATCTGCGCCTCGTCCCAACGCGCTTCCGTCGCCGCAATAGCGACGCACACATGCGCGGCCTGCGCTATTCGATGTCGCTCTTCGTACTCTACTTCGGGACGGATCGCCGCTACGAGCAGGTCGCTCACCACGAGATTCTGATGGGGCCGCGCTACCGTGGCTTGCTCGACGAGATCTTCACGCGCAAGACGCTCGCGCCCGACTTCTCGCTCTATCTGCACCGCCCCACGGCCACCGATCCCTCGCTGGCGCCCGCTGGCTGCGACGCCTTCTACGTACTCTCGCCCGTGCCGCATCTGGGCGCTGATATTGACTGGCGCGCGATGGCGCGACCCTACCGCGACCGCATCGTGGCCTATTTGGAGCAGCGCTATCTGCCCGACCTCTCGCGCCACATCGTCACCGAGTTTTCGATCGATCCACTGCACTTTCAGGAGACGCTGGGCAGCTACCTGGGCAGCGGCTTCTCGGTCGAGCCGACGCTGACGCAATCGGCGTGGTTCCGGCCCCACAACGTCAGCGAAGACATCTCCAATCTCTATTTTGCTGGCGCGGGGACGCATCCGGGCGCGGGTGTGCCGGGCGTGCTCAGTTCCGGCAAGATCGTGGCGGATCTGATCGGCCCAGCGGCGCAGGAGCGCGCTGCGGGCGATGCGGGTTCCCCCTCTTCTGTGCGAGAGGGAGCCAAAGGGTGAGGTTTCGTGCGGTATGATACCGCTATCCCATGAGGAGGGGAGAAGCAGCCATGAAATCAGACGAATTGCGCGCGCTCCAGGCGCCCATCAAGCAGCGCTATCGCGAGCGTCCAGACGCGGCGCTCATCACACTACGGGCAGAGGGCAAGCTGGGTGAGGGCATCACCTGCAACGTGGCCACGGGCCGCGCGCTGGTGGAGGCCGGGCTGCATCCGGCGACAGGCGGCGATGGGCTGGCCGTCTGCTCGGGCGATATGCTACTGGAGGCCCTGGTGGCCTGCGCGGGCGTGACGCTCTCGTCGGTGGCGACGGCGCTGGGCATCGAGCTGCGCGATGGCGTGGTCCGCGCCGAGGGCGCGCTGGATTTTCGCGGCACGCTCGGCGTGGACAAAGAGACGCCAGTGGGCTTCCAGAGCATCGCGCTCTCCTTCGAGCTGGATACCGACGCCAGCGACGAGCAGTTGGCAACCCTGCTGCGGCTGACCGAGCGCTACTGCGTCGTCTTCCAGACGCTGCGCCGCCCGCCCGAAATGAGCGTCTCGCTGCGCGACGACGGGGCGGGTGAGGAGTCGCATGAGGGGTCGCGGCCATAAATGGCCGACGCACAGCGCAGGCAGGGCATGAGCGCCCCAGATACGGCGGGGGAAGCGTCCATGCGGCTTGATGATGTTTCACTTGTTGACCGGGTGATCGTCCAGCGCGATGGGCTACGGGCGGCTGAAGCCGCAAGCTAGGTGATCTGCGGGCCGCGAAGCCC
>JAICVT010000470.1 GCA_025935235.1 Ktedonobacterales bacterium
AAGGCGATGCGCAAATTCGCCAAGTGGGCGGTTGATCACTGTGCGCCGTTCATCGCCGATCACCTGCCCGCCGCCGTGCGCGCCCATGCCCATCTGGAGCCGCTGCCCGAGGCCGTCGCGCAGATGCACTTCCCCGATGGCTACGACGAGTTGAGCGCCGCCCAGCGCCGCCTGGCCTTCGACGAACTCTTCCTGATCCAGCTTGGGATGCTGACGCGCCGCGCCAACTGGCAGGATGGCCCACCCGCGCCCGCGCTGCCCGCACCTGCCGCGCTGATCTTCGATGAGCCAGACTTGCCGGATGCGTCGCCCGCCGCCGAGGCGCTGAGCGCCGCTGAGGCGCTGCCGCCGCAAACGGGACTCTGGCCGCTGACGGCCACCTGCTTCGAGGCCACGCTGCCCTTCCGCTTCACTGGAGCGCAGCGCCGCGCCATCCGCGAGATTCTGGCTGATCTGGCGACCGTCAAGCCGATGAGTCGCCTGCTGCAGGGCGATGTCGGCTCTGGCAAGACGGTGGTAGCCGCCGCCGCGCTGCTGGCCGCCGCCGCCAATGGCTACCAGGGCGCGCTGCTGGCCCCGACCGAGATTCTGGCCGAGCAGCACTATCGCGGGCTGGCGCGACTGCTGGAGCCATTCGGCCTGCTGACTGTGCTGCTGACGGGCGGACAGCGCGCCAGGGAACGCAACGCCGCGCGCGACGCGCTGGCCAGCGGGCAGGCCGCCGTCGCCATCGGCACGCACGCGCTGATCCAGGAGGACGTGGCCTACACGCGACTGGGGCTGGCGGTGGTGGAGGAGCAGCACCGCTTCGGCGTGGAGCAACGCGATGCGCTGCGCCAGAAGGGGCAGCATCCGCACATGCTGGTGATGACAGCCACGCCGATCCCGCGCACGCTGGCGCTGACGCTCTACGGCGATCTGGATGTCTCGACGCTGGACGAGCTGCCTGCTGGCCGCCAGCCGATCATCACGCGCTGGCGCTCCGGCGCGCAACGCCAGGAAGCTTATCGGCTGGTGGAGCGCGAGGTCGAGCAGGGACGCCAGGCCTACATCATCTGCCCGCTGGTGGAGGAGTCGGAGGCGCTGGAGGCCAAATCGGCGGTAGCGGAGTATGAGCGGCTGCGCACGCAGGTCTTCCCGCATCTGCGGCTGGGGCTGGCGCACGGCCAATTGCGCCCGGCGGAGAAAGATCGCGTGATGCGCCAGTTCCGCGATGGCGAGATTGATGTGCTGGTGGCGACGGCGGTGGTCGAGGTGGGCGTGGATGTGCCAAACGCGACGGTCATGCTGATCGAGGATGCTGATCGCTTCGGCCTCTCGCAGTTGCACCAGTTCCGTGGGCGTGTGGGCCGCGGCTCGCAGCAATCCTACTGCTATCTGCTGAGCAAAGAAGCCAGCGCCACCGCCAGCGAGCGCCTGACCACACTGGAGACGACCACCGACGGCTTCGCGCTGGCCGAGGCCGATCTGCGCATGCGCGGGCCGGGCGACTTCTTTGGCGTGCGCCAGAGCGGCCTGCCCGAGCTGAAGGTGGCCAGCATGGCCGACACCCGCCTGATGGTCGAGACACGCCAGCAGGCCGAGTGGCTCTGGCGCCAGGATCCCTACCTGCGCGCGCTGGAGCATGCCACGCTGCGCGAGCGGGTCTACCTCTTCTGGCGCAACTTCGCCGCGCACTGAGCGGATGGACCAAAGCGCTGGCTCACCCATCGCATGGAGATGGACGCTCTACATTGCCAGCCAGGCGATCGCTGTTTGACCGTACTGTGACACAGCGCATGTGGCTGAGAGCGCCGTGTGATGTGACGGCGCGACACTGCTGGCGGGAGCGCTGGCTGGCAAGAAGGAGGCTCGCGCCATGCGTACATCCACAGATCTGCTGCGCATGAAGGGGCGGCGCGTGCTCATCACGGGCGCGGCGGCAGGCATCGGTAAAGCGCTCGCCCATCGCTTCGCGGAGGCTGGGGCCGACCTCATCCTGCTGGACATCAATGAGGCCGGGTTAGCGCGAGCGGCGGAAGACCTGGGCGCCGCATGCAAGGTGACAACCCACGTCGTGGACCTTTCCGACAGAGCGCGGATTGATGCCTTCTGGGGCCAACCCGACGTGAGCATACCAGACACGCTTATCAATAATGCGGGCGCGTACCGGATGCGCGACTTCTTCGAGATCGATGCGCACTACCTGGACGCTACCCTGGCGCTCAATCTTGAATCGGCGCTCTGGATGTGCCAACGCTTCATTGCCAGGCGCAAGAAAGCGGGAGGAGTGATCGTCAATATCTCGTCGGTCGAAGCCATCGTGCCGTTCAGAGATGATCTCATCCCGTATGGAATGTGCAAGGCCGGCATACTGGCGTTGACCCGCTCGCTGGCGCATGCGTTTGGCCGGCAGGGCTTCCGCGTCAATGCGCTGTTGCCCGGCGCCATCAAGACTCCGGGAACTGAGCAACTGCGCAAGGCCGCCCTGCAGCGTCTCAATGTGGACCTGATGAAGACCGGCTACGAGTTTGGCGCTCGCCTCTCCCTGGGCCGCTGGGGTCTGCCAGATGAAGTGGCGACGGTCGCGCTGTTCCTCGCTTCTGACCTTGCGAGCTATGTGCAGGGCGCGGCCATTCCGGTTGACGGCGGCTTTCTGTCGTCGTAGAGCATGCCGCGCTGCGCGAGCGGGTCTACCTCTTCTGGCGCAACTTCGCCGCGCACTGACAGTCGGCGCGTTTCAGGCGCGCGACAGGGCGCGATCGTGCGCGGTTATGGTGATCGCGAAGAGCCCAATGGAGGCGAGCGCTGACCCGATCAGCGCCAGTGGGAGGCCGGGACCCGCGCTGGAATCAGGAAAGGGGGCGCCAATCTCAAGCATGAATGGAAGCGCCAGCCAGACGGAGAGTCCGAACAGGCCACACTCCACCGCGCCAGCCATCAGCGATCCCGCAAGGCGCGACACCCCGTAGCTACCCTGCTCGGCT
>JAICVT010000225.1 GCA_025935235.1 Ktedonobacterales bacterium
CGCATGGCGCAGGAACACAACATTGACCTGAATCAGGTGCAGGGCACGGGCGAGGGCGGGCGCGTGCGCAAAGAGGACATCGTAGCCTTCCTCGACGATCGCGCGAATGGCGCCGCGGGAGCCGCTGTGGCAGCGCCGCCTGTCACATTCGCTCCAGCGCCCGCCGCCCCCGCCGCGCCTCTCGCGCCGGCGCCGCCTGCGCCACCCGTGACCTTCACGGGCGAGGACGAGGTCATCACGCCGACGCCAGCGCGGCGCGCCATCGCCGAGCACATGGTCCGCAGCAAGCGCACCTCGCCGCACGCCACCACACTGGTCGAGGTCGACATGACGCATCTGGCGCGCTGGCTGGAGCGCCACAAAGACGAGTTCAAGCGGCGCGAGGGCGTCGGCGTCGGCTTCCAGACCTTCGCCATCAAGGCGGTAGCTGAGGCGCTCAAAGATCAGCCCTATCTCAATGCCTCGTGGACCGACGACAACAAGATCGTGCTGCGCAAGCAGATCAACATCGGCGTCTCGATCGCGCTGGAGGATAAGCTGGTCGTGCCAGTCATCCGCAACGCCGATACACTGAATATGGTCGGCATCGCGCGGGCGGTGGCCGATCTGGTCGCGCGCGCGCGCTCCAACCGCCTGGCGCCAGCCGATATGCAGGCGGCCACCTTCACGGTCAACAATCCCGGCGTCTTCGGCACGCTGATCTCGATGGCCATCATCAACCAGCCCAACGCGGGCATCCTGACGATGGACGCGGTCGTCAAGCGGCCGGTGGTGATTGACGACGCCATCGCCATCCGGCAGATGATGTACATGTCGCTCTCGTTCGATCACCGCGTGATTGACGGGCTGACCGCCGCACGCTTCCTGGTGGACATCAAGCGCCGGCTGGAGACGTGGACGCCTGAGGGCGAGTAGCCGCTGCGGCGAAACCCCTCACAGACGCGACAAGCCCGCTGGTCAACGCGCCAGCGGGCTTTTTCGTTGCGCAGGATCGGGATAACCGGAAGAGTGCTGGATGATGGATACCGCCGGAACGACGGGTGAGGGGTACGCCGTTGTACGCCTGCGCCTGCGCTGACCTAGCTAACAGCCTAGCTGGCGATAGCCGATGCTCGTTCCTCCTGGCCGGCCCCAACGACCGCCCGCAGAAGCTCGAAATCGCGAGTGGCCATGTCTTGCTGGTGCCACTCATAGGTCTTACGGAAAGGGAGTGGAAAGTCTGGGTGGCGCGCCTCCACATAGAAGCCAGCGCCCGTTCGGCCCAGATGTACCTCCGCTCCGGTCTTGCTATTCGCGAAATGAAGCATTACAACTCACTTCCCTCGACGAGACGTACTTCGTGTGAGGGGGCGATACTAACAGCATATTGCCCACCGCCACCACGTATTATACCGCACCTGTGAAGTCCCCCGCAGCCTCTCGCCGTTCGGTCGCTGATCTCAGGACAACCGATTTTTCTCAGGCGCCATGCGGGTTCGCGTGGCCTCGATTACCCAGGCGAACAGCGCTTTCTGTGCTATACTGTGCTGCGCAACACCAGTGAAAGAGGTACTAGCCCAGATGACCATCCAGCAGCAGACACCCGCCCCAGACAACCAGCGCGTGCTGGTCTGCGTCGCCTGGCCCTACGCCAAGACCAGCACGCACGTCGGCCAGATCGTCGGCTCCTTCCTGCCTGGCGACATCTTCGCCCGCTATCATCGCCTGGCGGGGCATGATGTGCTGATGGTCTCTGGCAGCGATGCGCATGGCACGCCCATCACGGTCGACGCTGACAAGGAGGGCATCCCTCCCGGCGAGCTGGCCGCGCGCTACCATGCGCAGATCGTCGCCGTACTCGACCAGCTTGGCGTCACCTTCGACTGCTATACCATCACCACCACCGAGAACCACTATAAAGTCACGCAGGATGTCTTCTTACGCCTGCTGGAAAACGGCTACATCTTCAAAGACACGATGGAGTCGCCCTACTGCCCGACCGATCGGCGCTACCTGCCCGACCGCTACATCCTGGGGACCTGTCCCTACTGCGGCTTCACCGATGCGCGCGGCGACCAGTGCGACAATTGCGGGCGCACGCTCGACCCGATCCAGCTGATTGACCCGCGCTGCCGCATCTGTGGCAGCCTGACCAGCAAGATCGAGATTCGCCAGACAGAGCATTTTTTCCTCGATCTGCCCAAGTTCTCGGAGCCGCTGGAGGTCTGGCTGGAGCGCAACCGCGACCACTGGCGAGCCAACGTGACCAACTTCGCGCTCAACTGGATCAAAGAGGGACTGCGCCCGCGCGCCATCACCCGCGATCTGGACTGGGGTGTGCCGATTCCGCTGCCCGGCTATGAGGGCAAGCGCATCTACGTCTGGTTCGACGCCGTCATCGGCTATCTCTCGGCCAGCGTCGAGTGGGCGCAGCGCATCGGCAAGCCCGACGCCTGGAAGCGCTGGTGGGAGGTCGGCGACGAGGGCCAGGAGCCAGCGCGCGGCTACTACTTCATCGGTAAGGACAACATCCCCTTCCACACCATCATCTGGCCAGCGATGCTGATGGGCTATGGCCACCTTGCGCTGCCCTATGACGTGCCAGCCAACGAGTTCATGCAGATGGGCGGGCAGAAGGCGTCGAGCAGCCGCGGCAACGTCATCTGGACCCACGACGTGCTGGAGCAGTACGGCGCTGACCCGCTGCGCTACTACCTGGCTGCCTCGATGCCCGAAGCGCGCGACACCGAGTTCACCTATGAGGAGCTGGTGCGCCGCAACAACGATGAGCTGGTCGCTACCTATGGCAACGCCGCGCATCGCGTGCTGACCTTCGTTCAGCGCCAGTTCGATGGCACGATCCCTGAGCCAGGCCCGCTGACACCCGCTGATGAGGCGATGCTGGCCACCGTGGAGCAGGGCTTCGATGCGGTCGCGGCGGCCATCGAAGCGGTGCGCCTGCGCGACGGGCTGAACGAGGCCATGAACGTAGCGCGCGCCACAAACCGCTATCTAGATGAGCAGGCGCCCTGGCGCACGATCAAGACCGATCGCGCCGCCGCTGCGCGCGCTGTGTGGACCACGCTCCAGGCGCTCAACGGGCTGAAACTGCTCTTCTCGCCCTACACGCCGTTCTCGTCGCAGAAGCTGCACACGCTGCTCGGCTTCGCTGGCGACGTGACGGACTGCGGCTGGTCTGCCCAGCGCGCGCCCGCCGGGCAGACGCTGCCCACGCCCGCGCCGCTCTTCGTCAAGTTCGACGCGCCTGCGAATGAAACGGTCGCCGCACAGTAGCGGACCCCTCCTCGCAGCCCATTTCTCGCGCTCCCGCCCCTCGCGTCACGGCTGAGAACACCTCGTTCTCGCCGTCCTCGCGAGGGGTATTTTTCGCCTATGAATGGATGCGCGACCCGCCCCTCACGAACGCCTTGCGGACGCCTACGCAAATGTGACTAGAGAGTCAGTTTGAGCGCCGAATTCATGGACTTTCACGAAGTCTCCGGACACCCGTTACGTTTCGCCGCTCGCCACGTTCTATCATCAACATGCCGCAATGGTCCTCACAGCCGAAGTATCGGTGAGCAGCCATGCGCATGGACGCACACGACTGTGCCCCGGACACGGGGCGTTGCCGAAAGGAGCTAGCGCCGACCTCGAGGCGCCTGCGCTCAGCCCGGCTGGATCAGTGGCGGCCCATCTTCGCGCGCCACAACCTCGCCGACGCCGGGGCGTGCGTTCGAGTGGCGTCTCAACCCGCGTACCTCGCTTTTCTTGGTTTCCGTCACATCGTCCATCTGGCTCGCCGCGCCCCTGGTTTGGGGAGTGTGTGGCGCTGCCACACGGATGCGACGCCAGACGGCGATAGTGTTGCTCGCGGTGGCAATGGCGGCCACCACACTCACGATCACAGTTGATCAATGGAGAAGCATCGCGGTGAAACGATCACGTTCCATCATCTTCGGCTCGCTGGCTACAGCTGGCGCGGCCATCGCGGTAGCGGCGCTTGTGATGACCACCGGCGTCGGCCAGGCCAACGCTAGCCCCGCTTCACACGGCACGGAGGTTCTGCACGGCATCCACTCTATGGGCATCCGTGGCGTGAAGGCAGCCTGCCACCATAACTGCGGCGGCGGCAGCAATAACCTCTCCTACCACGGCGGCGTGGGCGGCGTCGGTGTCGAGACCGGCGGCGACAAGGTCTACCTCGTCTACTGGGGTTCGCAGTGGAACAACAACGACCCCTCAGGCGAGGCGTCCATTCAGCAGAATTTCTTCAACCATGTCGGCGGCAGCTCGTGGAACAACTCGGTGACGCAGTACTGCGAGGGTGTCGCCAGCGGCACGATCACCTGCGGCTCCTCTGGCACGCATGCCGTGAACCCGACCGGCGTGCTGGCGGGCGTCTGGTATGACAATAGTGCGGCGGCGCCATCGCGCCCATCGCAGTCGCAGCTGGCGTCCGAGGCCACCAATGCGGCGGCGCACTTTGGCAATACGTCGGCTTCGTCCAACACCACCGTGCAATATGTCATCAACACCGCGACCGGCAACAACGCTAGCGGTTTTGGCACACAGTATTGCGCGTGGCATAGCTCGGTCAGCACCAGCTATGGCAACATCGCCTACACCAACATGCCCTACATCACCGATGCTGGCTCGAGCTGCGGCGCCAACTTCAACAACCTTGGCGCCAACGCTGGCATCACCATCGTCGGTGGGCATGAGTTTGCCGAGACCGAGACCGACATCTTCCCGAACGGCGGCTGGCTCGATAGCGGCGGCTCTGAGAACGGCGACAAGTGTGCCTGGATCAGCTCCGGCCAGGGCGCCTCGGCAAATGTCACAATGAACGGCGCGACCTTCCCGGTGCAGTCGCTGTGGAGCAACGCCTTCAACAGCGGCGCTGGTGGCTGCGTCCTCTCGTACTAAGCCAACAGCATCGCAATTTCCTCGCAGGGGGTGAGGCGCGCGAGCGTCTCACCCTTCTTCTCTTCTGTCTCGCGGCGCTCCACACTGGCGCTCTTCCCCTGTCAGGCGTATCATGCTACCAGACACGGCGCCTGAACTCAGCGCGGACCGCGTCTCACACGCAACACTGGCTTCTGGCGCCTCCCACAGCCGGGCGCGATCCAGAGGCGATCACAGCATCCAGAGGGGGAACGGCGAGCCATGCGACGCATCGCGATTCTGGCCGACGGCAGCTTTGGACCATTCTCCGCGAAGACCGCCGTCGGCGTCTTGCGCTATAGTCCCGACACTGTCGTCGCGGTCATAGACAGCGCCCGTGCCGGGCAGACCGCCGATCAGGTGATTGGCAGCGGCATCGGCGAGGGCGTGCCGGTCGTCGCGGATGTCGCCGCCGCACTCGAGCATCAGCCCGACACGCTGCTGATTGGCATCGCGCCTATCGGCGGCAGACTGCCCGACGCCTGGCGTCCCGGCATCCTGACCGCCATCGAGCATGGACTGACGATCGTCAGCGGGCTGCATTTCTTCCTGGGCGACGATCCCGAGCTGGCGCAGGCCGCCACAGCCCACAACGCGACGATCTGGGACGTGCGCCGCCCACCCGACGCGCTCGCCCAGCGCATCCGCGAGGGCACGCCACACCGCGCGGGCAGCCACACCGTCTATTTCTGCGGCACCGATTGCGACGTCGGCAAGATGACCGCCTCATTCGAGTTGTGGCGTGAGGCCCAGCGCCGCGGCCTCTCGGCTGGCTTCGCTGCGACCGGGCAGACAGGCATTGTGATCTCTGGCGCGGGCATCCCGGCGGACCGCTTCATCAGCGACTTCCTCTCTGGCGGCGTCGAAGCCATGACGCTCGACTTCACGGAGCGCTACGACTGGGTCTTCGTCGAAGGGCAAGGCTCGCTGACGCATCCGGCCTACTCCGCCGTGACGCTGGGGCTGGTACACGGCTGCGCGCCCGACATGCTGATCCTCTGCCATCAGGCCGGGCGCACCGTCGTCTACGGCTATGAGGACACACCACTGCTCTCGCTGGCCAAAACGCGCGAAGTCTATGAGGCCGCCGCTGGCTGGCTCAAGCCCGCTCCCGTCGTCGCGGTCGCCCTCAACACCTATCGGATGCCAGAAGACGAGGCGCAGGCGGCCATCGCGGAGGCCGAGCGTGAGACGGGTCTGCCGACCTCCGATCCAGTGCGCTATGGCGCGGGCGCGCTGCTCGACGCGCTGCTGGCGCACAGCGACCTGCACGCGTAATCCCTGCGCCTCAATGCCTATCACCTGGAGTTCAGCTACATGGACCTCACTGCACACGCGCTCGACCTGACACTCACCACACCATTCCGCATCTCGCGCAGCGTGCAGACGCTCGCGCACAACGTGCTCACCCGCATTGACGGCGACGGCGTCGAAGGCATCGGCGAGGCGGCGCCATCGAGCTACAATGGCGAGCGCCGCGAGAGCGTCTTCATGGCGCTCAGCGACTTTGGCGAGCATATTGATCTCGATCTCGACCTGATCGAGGACATCGTCAACGCGATGGATCGCCGCCTGCACGCCAACGCCGCCGCCAAAGCCTCAGTGGATATGGCGCTCTACGATCTGCTCGGCAAGCGGCTTGGCGCCCCCGTCTATCAGCTGCTGGGGCTGAACCCTGACCGCGCCCCGCTGACCTCGTTCACGATCGGCATTGACGAGCCAGCCGTCATGGCGCGCAAGGCCAAAGAGGCCGCCAAGACCTACAAAGTCCTCAAGATCAAGATTGGGACCGAGCGCGACCTGGAGACGGTGCGCGCCATTCGCGAGGCGACTGACGTGACGCTGCGGGTGGACGCCAACGCCGCCTGGACGCCCAAGCAGGCGATCCGCAGAATCCGCGAGCTGGAGCCGTATGACATCGAGTTCGTGGAGCAGCCGCTGCCGCCCACCGACCTCGAAGGCATCCGCTTCGTGCGAGAGCATGTGGCGCTGCCGATCATCGTGGACGAGAGCTGCGTCACTGAGAGCGATATTCCGGGCCTGGTCGGCGCAGTGGACGGCATCAACATCAAGCTGATGAAGTGCGGCGGCATCCATCACGCGCTGCGCATGATCCACACCGCGCGGGCGCACCACCTGAAGGTGATGCTCGGCTGCATGATCGAAAGCTCGCTCGCCATCACCGCCGCCGCCCACATCAGCCCGCTGGTGGATTACGCCGACCTGGATGGGCATCTGCTGATCAGCGATGATCCGTGGGAGGGTGTGGCGGTCGAGGAGGGCAGGCTGGTGTTGCCAGAGCGCGCCGGGCTGGGCGTGCGCCCACGCGACCACGACGCCCGGCGGCAGGCGGTCGCCAGCGCCGCCTCATCCAGCCGGCATCCACGGCGCGCCCCGCGCCAGGAGGTCGAAGAAGAGGAATAGCGGA
>JAICVT010000054.1 GCA_025935235.1 Ktedonobacterales bacterium
CGGGCGGCGCAGCTCCTGCGCCGCCCTCCTGCGCGCCAGACCCCTCGTTGGCTCGCCGCCCTGTTGCCCTTCCGCCAGACGCCGACCGGTTGGCAGCTCCAACTCCGCTTCTAGGGGACTCAAATGTGTCAGGGAGAGAGCTAACCCCCTCCCCTCCGAGGGAGGGGGAACCTGGTCCAGAGGTTTGAGGCGCTGGCAAGGGCTGTCGCACTGGCTGGTTGCTAGCCGATGGACTATTGACCATCTGCCACGCGGCAGTCGCCTGGCCTGGATTCCCCTCCCCTCGCAGGGGAGGGGGCAGGGGGAGAGGTCGCGCCTCACGCGCCCTGCGCCAGGTACTCCAGCGCCAGCCTGGTGAGCAGTTCCACGCCGATCGGCAGGGCGGCCTCGTCGAAGTCGAAGAGCGGGCTGTGGTGCGGATGCCGCAGCCCGCGCGCCTCGTTGCGCGAGCCGACATAGGCATAGCAGCCGGGCGCGGCGTTGAGGAAGAAGCTCATGTCTTCCGCGCCCATGATGGGGCGCCCATCCGTCACATGCTCTGACCCCACCACCGTCTCGGCGACCGCGTAGGCGAACCGTGCCATCGCCGCGTCGTTGATCGTGACGGGATAGCCGACGTTGATCTTGACCTGCGCCGTCGCTCGCGCCGCCTCGGCCACCCCGCGCGCCACCTGTTCCACCCGCTGATGCAGATAGGCGCGCGTTTCTGGTTTGAGGGCGCGCATCGTGCCCACCAGCGTGGCGCGCGGCGCGATGATGTTGTGCCGCGTGCCAGCATGGAATGAGCCGACGCTGACCACCGCCGCGTCCAACGGGTCAACCTCGCGGCTGACGATGCGCTGCAGCTCGCCGACGATGGCCGCGCCGATGGCGACCGCGTCCACCGTCTGGTGTGGCGAGGCGCCATGCCCGCCGATGCCCTCCACCACGATTTCAAAATCGTCGGCGCTGGCCTGCACTGGCCCGCCGCGAACCATGATGGAGCCGACCGGCAGATCATTGGCCAGGTGTAAGCCGAAACAGGCGTCCACAGACGGCTGTTCCATCACGCCCGCCGCGATCATCGGCTCGGCGCCGCCGGGGCCTTCCTCAGCGGGCTGAAAGACCAGCTTGACCGCGCCCGCCAGCTCGTCGCGATGGCGCGCCAGCAGCTCGGCCACCGCCAGCAGAATCGCCGTGTGGCCATCGTGACCGCAGGCGTGGTGCACACCTGGGCGCTGCGAGGCATACGGCGCGCCGGTCTCCTCCGTCAGCGGCAAGGCATCCATGTCGGCGCGCAGCAAGACGACACGGCCATCCACGCGCCCCTCGATCAGCCCGACCACCCCGGTCTGCGCCACGCCCGTCCGCGTCTCCACGCCCAGCGAGCGCAGCCGCTTGGCGACGTACGCCGCTGTCTCGCGCTCCTCAAACCCCAACTCGGGATGCTGGTGGAAGTGGCGGCGGTCGGCGGCCAGTTGATCGTTCAGGGCGCGAATCTCGTCGCGCAGGGTCGCGTCGGTTGGCATGCGGGCAAGCTCCTTTTCGTCGCTGTGCGGGCCTGGCGCGCATGCTGGTTGGCGCCAACATGCGCGACTAACCCGCTAGCGCACAGAAGTCCACAGCAGGCGCGCAGGCAGTCGCGCCGCGTGTCGGCAAGAACAGAAGCGTTTACACTCCTGGAGATGAATGTTACACTGCACGCCAACGTCACGCTACATATCCAAAGCGAATCCGACGTTGATCGAGCCGCGACGAGCGGACGATCCATCTTTCAGCGTCCCTGGGCGCATGACGCGGGAGGTTCGACTCTTTGTCCCAAGCATTTGACCCCGCCACGATCACTGATGGCGTGTATCGCTCCAAGTTCATCGACCTCCCGAACATCATCAACGATTGGGTGAGCCCCTATTTCTCGCTTGCTGGAGCCACTGTACTTGACTTCGGATGTGGCGAGGCCACGACAGCCCTCGGCATGGCGCTTCGCATGCAGGTTGCGCGGGTTGTTGGGGTTGATATCGGCTCCGAACTCACACAGTGTGGCGCGCTTGCCAGACGAGAGTTGGGGCTGGAGTCGCTACCCGACAATCTGACATTAGCGCGGATTGAGGTCGGCTCCATGCACGACGAGTCCGAACAGTTCGATCTTATCTATAGTTGGTCAGTCTTTGAGCATGTGCGGCAAGACCTGACACTGGACGCCTTGCGCATGCTGCGCAGGCATGTCCGACCAGAGGGGTTGCTCTTCATTCAGGTTACTCCACTGTATTATTCGTCCGAAGGGTCGCATCTGATCACGAAAGTGCCTGAGCGCTGGGGGCATTTGTACTATCAGGATAGCGAATACATGCGCATGCTGTCGGAGGCTGTCACAGACAAGAATGAGCTCGAAGGGTACGTCAGCACCTATCGAACGCTCAACCGGATGACTGCGCCGCGTCTGGCACGCGAAGTGCAGGAGGCAGGCTTCGAAATTCTCCGCGACTTCCGGACGTATGACGAATACCCGATACCCCCAGAGGTTGAGGCCGTCTACCAGACCGACGCCTTGCGCACGGAACAGATCGTGCTGCTTGCGCATCCAGTATCAGCCCCTGCCCCGGACAACGGCTAGACCATGCGCGAGGCGTCGGAGCAACGCGACGCTTGCGCCCACAACCGCATACGCCTGAGCAGGCGACGCCGCAAGCCAGCAGAATCGCCATGTGGCCGCTATGTCCGCGGGCGTGGTGGATGCCCGCACTGCTGTCCCCAACTCGACATGCTCGACATGCTGATGGAATGCTGCTGGAAGCGGCGGCTACCTCATACGGCTCAGTATTTGGCATGAATTCTGTTGCATAGTTCAGGCGCATGGAGCCTGCCAGCGTCCGAACGCCTGCATGTATGATAGCGGCGACGGCAATGTCTGAGTCAATGCGTGATAGAATGTGGTCGCGCCGCAGGCTGGCAGTGGCCTGTCCTCATCTCGGCCCGTCTCGATAGATGTCCCCAGCGCCCTGAACGCAGTCGCGCTGCCGCGGACAAGCGCGCCGCGACGCGCAGGCAGCGCCTGAAGGAGCCTGAACTATGGCGACAGACGCCTCGGGTACACAACTGGTGGTCGTCGGCTCATCGGCGGGTGGCATCGAGGCGCTCCAGACCTTTGTCTCGACCCTGCCGCGCGACTTTCCCGCGCCCATTGTCATCGCCCAGCACCTCGACCCCAAGCGCTCCAGCCACCTCGGCGAGATTCTGGAGCGGCGCAGCACAGCGCCCGTCAGGACGGTACTCGATCACGAGGCGCTGGTCTCTGGCGTGGTCTTTGTCATCCCTTCTGACCGGAATATCGAGATCACCGATGGACACCTCAATCTGCGCAGCGATAGCGAACACGTGCGGCCCAAGCCCTCGATCAATCGGCTCTTCTCCAGCGCGTCAGAGGTCTATGGCGAGGGGCTGATCGCCGTCATCCTGACGGGTACAGGCTCGGATGGCGCGGCGGGCGCGCTGGAGGTGAAGAAAGCAGGCGGCACGGTCATCATCCAGAATCCGGCGACCGCCACCTACCCCTCGATGCCGCAATCGCTGGCGCCAACCGCCGTGGACTTCATCGCCAACGTCGAGGAGATCGGCCAACTACTCTACGACCTGCTGACCGGCGCATCGGCGGTGACACAGGCCTCCGAGACCAAGCTCTTGCGCACCTTCCTGAACCATGTGCATGAGTTCAGCGGACTCGATTTCACCCCCTATAAGCCCGCGACGATTCTGCGGAGGCTGAAGCGCCGCATGGTGGCGACCAACTCGCCCTCGCTCGAAGCCTACCTGCGCTATCTGGAGCGCCAGCCGGAAGAGTATCAGCACCTCATCAGCACGTTCCTGATCAAGGTCACGGAGTTCTTCCGCGATCGCGAGCTGTTCGAGACGCTGCGGCGCGAGATTCTGCCGCAACTCATCGAGCACGCGCGCAACGGCTCGAAGGATCTGCGCATCTGGTCGGCGGGCTGCGCGACCGGCGAAGAAGCCTACTCTATCGCGGTGCTGATAGCCGACGCGCTGGGCGAGGAACTCCCGCAATTCACTGTGCGCATCTTCGCCACTGACCTGGACGCGCAGGCCATCGCATTCGCGCGGCGCGGCATCTACTCGCGCGCGGCGCTGGCCTCGGCCCCTCAGGACCTCGTAGACCGCTATTTCTCGCAACTGGATAGCGACTTCGAGGTGCAGAAGCGTGTGCGCAGCATGGTGGTCTTCGGACAGCACGACCTGGGGCGACGCGCGCCGTTCCCGCATATGGATCTGGTGCTGTGCCGCAACGTGCTGATCTACTTCGCCAGCGAACTGCAGAAGCGTGTGTTGCAGCTCTTCGCCTATTCGCTGCGCAACGGCGGTGTGCTGGTGCTAGGCAAAGCCGAAACGACCAGCCCCCTGCCAGAGTTTTTCACGCCGATCAACTCGCTGTTGCACATCTACCGGCGTCACGGTGAGCCGCTGCTGCTGCCGAAAGGCTCGGCCAATGATCCGCTGCCCGTCCAGACGGCGCACCCAGTGGGGCAGGCGACCAATCTGAGCGGGCGGGCGCATTTCACCCCGCCAGCGGCTCGACCGCGCACGTCGTTCGAGCGGCTGGGCGACGCCGTGCTGGGGCTGCCTGTCGGCATCGCCATCATAGACCGTCGCTACGATGTGCTGACCATCAATCCAGCCGCGCTGCGGCTGTTGGGCATCCATCGCTCGGCGGTGGGCGAAGACCTGCTGCATCTGGCCGAGGATGTGCCGCAGAAACCGCTGCGGCGCATCATTGACGCTGCCTTCCGCAATGTCCATGAACGCGACATGGAGGCGACGCTGGAGGTCGCGGCGGGCGCCGAGGCGGCGCACAACATCCACATTCGCGCCTTCCCGCAGACGCCGCGGCACGAAGGAGACGCCATCGAGTCGGTCGTGCTGCTGGTCACCCACGCCAGCGCGTCCGAGCCGGCCCGCAAGTCGATAGCGGCGCGCGAGCAGCCGCCCGCCACGCAGGCGCCGTCTGCCGTGGCAGGCCAGACGGACGCCGACGCCGCCCAGAGCCGCATCGCCGAGCTGGAGCGGCAGGCGCAAGCGCTGACCGCAGCCAACCGCCAGTATCTCGACGCCAACGAGGATCTGGCGCAGATGAATCTGTCGCTGCGGCAGAGCAACGAAGAGTTCCTCGTCACCACCGAAGAGTTGCAGGCGGCCTCGGAGGAAGTGGAGACGCTCCGCGAGGAGCTGCAGGCCAGCAACGAAGAGCTGGAGACGCTCAACGAGGAGTTGCAGGCGACGGTCGAGGAGCTGAACACCGCCAACGACGACCTCGAATCGCGCAGCCACGAGCTGCAACGCGCAGCGCTCAGCCTGGACGAGCAGCGCCGCACTACGGAGATGGAGCGCGAGTGGCTGGCCGCCATCCTGGCGAATATTGGCGACGCGGTGCTGGTGATTGACGCGCTGGGCGCCACTGTGCAGACCAACGCCGCCTACGCCGAGATGTTTGGTGGCCCAGACGCCGACTTCGCGCCCGAGGATGTGCATGGCCACCCTTTGCCCGCCGAGCAAACGCCACATGGGCGCACCTTGCGCGGCCTGGTGGGTGTCACCGCGTTCTCGCTGACCGACGAGAACGCGGAAAAGCGCGAATTCGAGGCCAACGGGCAGCCGCTGCGAGCGGGCGAGACCATCACGGGTGGCGTCATCATCATCCGCGATGTCACCGCACGCAATCGCCTGCAGAGCGAGTTTCTGGCGCGAGCGGCGCACGAGCTGCGCACGCCGCTCACCTCGGCCCAGGCGTCGCTCCAGTTGCTCACCAACCGCCACGTCGGCTCCGATCAACCCGGCGCCGAGCGCTATCTCTCCGTCGCCTATGCGCAGATCAAGCGGCTGGGCGCCTTGGTCAGCGACCTGGTGGATGTCGCGCGGCTACAGAGTGGCAAGCTCGACCTGCAACTTGCTCCCGTTGACCTTGTCGCCATCGCCCACAGCGCAGTGGACGCGCTAGAGCCAGCCATCACGCAGCGCCTCGAGTTGACCATTGACGATGAGCCGCTGATCGTCCGGGGCGACGCGCTGCGACTGGAACAGGTCTTCCATAATCTGCTGATGAACGCATCCAAATACGGGCCAGAGACCGACACCATCACGGTGCAGTTGCGCCGCGATGGAGATGAAGCGCAGATCACCGTGCATGATCGCGGGCCGGGCATTCCGCAGGCCGACGCGGCGCGGCTCTTCACGCGCTTCTATCAGGCGAACCGCCCCGACAATGCCACGCATGGCGGGCTGGGCCTCGGCTTGTTCATCGTCCGCCAGATCGTGCTGGCCCACGGCGGCGACGTGAGCGTGGAATCGGAGCCAGGCGACGGCTCGACCTTCACCGTTCGCCTGCCACTGCGCGATAGCGCCGCCAACGCTGACCAGCCCGACCAGGCGGATACTGATAGCGTGACGCCATGACGCCTTAGCAACGCCATAGCATGGTAAGAATGGCGCCAGTTGTGCGCCAGCAGGCTGCCATGCGAGCGTGCGCGTCTGCTCGCCTGTTCTGGCGCCTTGCCAGCGGCCAGTGAGCAGCTAGTGGATGGAGTCACGCGATGCCAGGTCACGACATTATCGTCGTAGGAACCTCCGCCGGAGGGATGGACGCGCTGAAGCGTCTGGTCCGTGGATTCCCACGCGACCTGCCGGCGACGATCTTCGTCGTACAGCACCTCTCGCCCCACATGCCGAGCATCCTGCCGCAGACATTGGCGCGCACTGGCCCACTGCCCGCCGAGCATCCATCCGATCAGCAGACATTCGAGCGCGGCCACATCTACGTCGCCCCGCCGGGAGCGCATCTGCTGCTGGAGCGCGACCGCATGCTACTCTCTGCCGGGCCGCGCGAGAATCGGCACCGCCCCGCGATTGATCCGCTCTTCCGCAGCGCCGCAGTCGCCTTCGGTCCGCAGGTGATCGGGGTCGTGCTGACCGGCGCGCTCAACGACGGGACCGCCGGACTGCGCGCCATCAAGCAGCGGGGCGGCATCGCCGTCGTGCAGGATCCGCATGAGGCCTTCAACTCCAGCATGCCAGAGAGCGCGCTGGCCTCGGTGCAGGTGGACGCCTGCCTGCCACTGGCCGACATCTCGGGCTATCTGGCGCGGATGGCGCGCGAGCCAGCCCCCCCAGAGCAGGACTATCCCGTGTCGTCGGCTCTGCAACTGGAGGTGGACATAGACGCGCAGCGGCCGGGAGCTGACCTGGCTCGGCGCAGGCTGGGCGTGCAGTCGCTCTACACCTGCCCAGATTGTCATGGACCGCTGTGGGAGATTGACGATGGCGACGAGCCGCGCTTTCGCTGCCAGATCGGGCACGCCTTCACCAGCGAAGCGCTGATGGTCAGCCAGGCCGACGCGGTAGACGCGGCGCTTTGGACGGCGCTGGAGACGCTGAAGCAGCGCGCCCAGATGACGGAGCAGATGGCTTCGCGCGCGCGCCAGAGCCAGCGCCCCAACGCGGCGCGCTACTTCGAGTCGCAGGCGCGCGACACGCGAGAGAAAATCCAGACGCTGCGTCATCTGCTCTTGCGCGGCGGGCTGCGCGAGACGCTGGTCAACGAGCGGTTCGCGCCCGCGAGCGACGGTGCGAATGAGCCAGCGGGCGCTCCAGAAGGCGCGTCGGCAGGCGACGAGGTGGGCGCCGGGTAGCCGAGCCGCCAGGAAGGCCAGCGACATTGACGCTGGCTGCGCCCGCGCGTACAATACGTCAGAGAGTGAAGCGTGTAGCAGGCTCAACCAGAGCTATCATGTTTAGCGCGCTCGCTCCAGGCGCTCTACTACCGCGGCGCATCAGGCGTAGTCCGGCGTAGCCCGTGGTCAGGAGGATGAGACTACATGATCGACAATTCCGAGACGCAGACAGCGCTCATCACGATTACTCCAATGGCGGCGGACAAAGTTCGCGAGCTGCTGGAGGCCGAGGGCAATCCTGAGCTGGGGCTGCGCATCTTCGTCGCTGGCGGTGGCTGCTCTGGCCTGCAATATGGCATGACGCTCGATGAAGTGCAGGACAGCGACAGCATCTTCGAGACGCAGGGCGTGCGCGTGCTGATTGACGAGATGAGCGCCGAGTACATCTCTGGCAGCGAAGTGGACTACGTTGACAGCCTGATGGGCGCTGGCTTCACGGTCAACAACCCGAACGCCGTCTCGACCTGTGGCTGCGGCCATAGCTTCAAGACCGCTGGCGACAGCGGCGCGGCGCGCTCGTGCGGCTGCGGCCACTAGCCCAGCCTGCGACGCCGCGGAGGAATCCGAACGGTGCGAGCAGATCAGAGTGAGCAGCCCACACCGGGCGAGCCACTCACCAACTACCTGGCCGAGTCATCAGAGTACTACGCGGGGTTCACCAGCGTCCTCCGCGAGTTGGCGGATGCGCAGGCGCGCGGCTTCCAGCCCACTGAGCGGCAGTTGGTGCTGGCGGTGACGCACTCGGCGCGCATCTATACCTCGGCGCGCGGCGGCAAGCCCATCGGCGGCCGCAGCCCCGACTGGCTGCGTGGCCGCGTGGATGGTCTGCGCTCGCTGCTCCGTCGCGGGAGCGCGGCGCGCCCGTGGTCTGAGTAGCCATCGCCTGAGACACGCTGAACGGGCGCCGGATACCCGCACATCCTGTGGGTATCCGGCGCTTCGTGTCTGAAGTGTCTGACGGGGGGATTGGCTGGCGACTGAAATCGCGCCTGGGAGGCGGCTGTCGCCGCCGCGAAGCTCGGCTCCGCCTGCCGCCTGCGCGGACTGGGAGCGGGCTTCCTCGCGTCCGCGCAGGCGGACGTTGTGGGTCGGAAGGCCCTTCAGGCGCGGTTTCAACCGCCGCGCTCCCCTCTCCTTGTGGGAGAGGGGCTGGAGGTGAGGCTCCGAAGGAGGCGCCGCATGGCGGCAGGCTGGGATCGCAGGACGCCGCTGCTGTCGCTCGACGACGCGACGCTGGCGCGGCTGCTGGCGCCTCGCTGGGCCGATGCGCGCATCCAGAGCGCCGAGCGTATCTCGGGCGGGCTGGCCAACACCAATTACCGCGTGCTGATGGAGGGCCGCGAGGAGTCACTGGTCGTGCGTGTCTACACCCGCGAGCCGGAGGCCTGCGCCCGCGAGGCGGCGCTGCTGCGGCTGGTGGCGGAAAGCGTCCCCGTCCCAGAGGTTCTGTATGCCGAGCCAGAGGTTGGGCGCTACGAGCATCCCTACATCGTCCTGAGCTGGATGGACGGCGTCCCATTCGAGGACGCGCTGGCCACGCTGCCAGCGGAGGAGGCGCCCGCGCTGGCGGCGGCGCTGGGCGCGACGGCGGCCCGCATCGGCTCCTTCACCTTCGCCGAGCCGGGCTTCCTCGACGCCAATCTGAACATCCGCGAGCGACTGGTGATCGGGCCGGAGGGCCTGCGCGCGTGGATCCCCGACATGCTGCGGGGCCGCGCGGGCGAGCGGCTGGGCGCGGAGCTGACCACGCGGCTGCTGCGCCAGATCGACCGGCACGCCGATGAGCTGGCGCCGCTGGCCGGCCAGCGCGCCCTGATCCACGCCGACTATCGCAATGGCAACATCCTCGTGCGGCGCGATGACACGCATGGCTGGCGTGTGAGCGCCGTGCTGGATTGGGAGTTCGCCTTCGTTGGCGCATCGGTTTTCGACCTGGGCAGCCTGCTGCGGCGGGAGGCAGAGCTACCGCCGGGGTTCGCCGACGCCTGCGTGGCCGCCTATCGCGCGCAGGGCGGCTTTGCGCCCCCCAACTGGCGGCGCATGACCCTGCTGATGGATCTGGTCAACCTGTGCGACTTCCTGAATGCGCCCCACCCGCGCGCCGCGATGGTGGCCGACCTCACCATCCTCGTGCGCGCGACCGTGGAGCGCCTGGAGCACGGCAAACCAGAGGGTGAGCCTGAGACGGGAGACTGAGCGATGAGCGTGAGCGAGCGCGACGAGACGACACAGACGACACAATCGCTGGAGCGCGTCACCACCACCCTGCGCGAGTTGCTGGCCGTGCCCAGCGTGTCTGGCGCGGAGGGCGCGGCGCGCGAGTACCTCAGCGGGCGGCTGGCCGCGCTGGGTCTGGTGACACAGACCGACGCGGCGGGCAACCTGATGGCGCGGGTCGCGGGCTTCCCGTCGGAGCGCGATGACGAGGCGCCACTGCTGCTGAACGCGCACATTGATCGCGTGCCGCCGGGGCTGGCGCACACCCCGCGCATCGCGGATGGCGTGATGCGCAGCGACGGGACGACCAACCTCGGCGCCGACGACGCGGCTGGCGTGGCGATCATCCTGGCGACGGTCGAGGCGCTGCGCGAGCGCCAGTGTGCGCATCCGCCGCTGCTGCTGCTCTTCACCGTCGGCGAGGAGGTCGGGCTGACGGGCGCGAAGGCGTTTGATCCCGCGCCGTGGGGCGCCGTCGAGGGCATCGTCTTTGACAACGCGGGCGAGGCGGGCGAGGTCGTCATCCGCGCCGCCACCTACATCGCCTTCGATGTGGCCATCCACGGCGCGAGCGGGCATCCGGGCAAGCGGCTGGATGGCACGGTCAGCGCCATCGAGATCTTCCGCTGCGCGCAATATCCCAGCGGCTCGCTGGATGATGACGCCACCCGCATCTCGATTGGCCGCGTGGAGGCTGGCTCAGCGCGCAACGCTGTGCCAGCCGAGCTGCGCGCGCTGGGCGAGATCCGCACGCTGGCCGACGCCGCCGGACGCGACGCGCTGATGGCGCGGGTGGCGCGCGGCTTCACCGAGGCGGCGGAGAGCCTGGGCGGCGCCGCGGAGGTGAGCTTCGATCCGCACTGCGACGCCTATGTGGTCGGCGAGGATGAGCCGCTGCTGCTGGCGTGGCGCGCGGCGACCGAGGCGCGCGGCGCGCCCTTCCGCACGATGACGACCTTCATCGGCAGCGACGCCAGCGCGCTGCGCGCCCATGCCCGCGTCTTCACCGTCTCCACCGGGGTGATGGACGAGCATACGGTGGACGAGTGGGTACCGCTGCCCCCGCTGGCCGAGCTGGTCGAGACGGCGGTTGCGTTGCTGGCGCGCTATCCGCGCTCGCGCTGAGCGACCAGCAGCGCCCCGCGATACACTATACTGGTAGTAGTTGGAGCGGTCGCCTGACCCACGACGCCCCTGCATACGGTGTAGCGAGCGGCAGCCACCAGAGGAGCAGCATGAGCATTGACGCCCAGCGCGAGGCGAGCGCCTCACATCGCGATACCCTGATCCGCCGATCGGAGCTGACCTGCCCTGGCCACTCGCTCAAGATGATGAGTAAGGCGGCGCAGACGGCGGCGGACCAGGTGATGTTTGACCTGGAGGACGCCTGCGCGGTCTCGCAGAAAGAGGGCGCGCGCAAGACGGTGATCGAGGCGCTGACGACGCTCGATTTCGGCCAGAAGATTCGCGCGTTTCGTCCCAACGGCGCCAACACCCGCTTCTTCTATCGTGATGTTATCGAGGTGGTCGAGGCGGCTGGCCGCTTCGTGGATTGCATCGTGCTGCCCAAGGTCAACGGGCCAGAGGATATCATCTTTGCCGACCGGCTGGTGACACAGATCGAGCTGAATATGGGCTATCCGGTCGGGCGCATCATGCTGGAGGCGCTGATCGAGAGCGCCGAGGCAGTGCTGCACGCCGAAGCCATCGCCAAGGCCTCGCCGCGCCTGAGCGGGCTGGTCTTTGGGCTGGTGGACTTCGCGGGCGACATCGGCGCGAAGGAGACGGGCGCCGAGCAGTTCTTCTACTACAACTACGCCAAGGCCAAGACGCTGACGGCGGCGCGCGCGGCGGGCATCACAGCGGTGGATGGCGTGACGCTGGCGATTCGCGATCTGGAGGCCTGCAAGCGCGACGCCACGATGGCCAGCCGCATGGGCTTCGACGGCAAGTGGGCGGTCTATCCGCCGCAGGTCGCCGTCATCAACGAGGCCTTCACGCCCTCAGCCGACGAGGTCGCCCGCGCGCAGCACATCATGGACGCCTACGCCAACGCCGATGTGGAGCAGGGCATTGGCGCGCTGGTGATTGACGACGAGATGATTGACGCGGCCTCGCTCAAGGTGGAGGAGAAGCGGCTGGCCATCGCGCGGCGGGCTGGCCTGCTCGGGTAGCAAACCTCTCCTCCTGCCCCCTCCCCTTCAGGGAGGGGAACCCGGGCCAGGCGAGCGGCCACCGTGCGACAATGGCGAGAGGCGCGGAACGTGTGCGCAGAACCGCCAACCCCACCCCCGCCAAGTGGGGGAGGGGTTGGGGTGGTAGCGCCCAGCGGACGCCCTACTGCTATGCGCTTCTAGTCGTCCGAATGGTGGTGGAACATGTCTACCACCGCTTTGAGCAGATTCGGCGACTCGGCAGGCTCAGCCTCGGTGGCCTCCTCCACCTCGGACGCCTCGGCGGTCTCCTCTGACGCCAGCTCAGCGGGTGCTTCGTCGGATACTTCGGCAAGGTCGTCGGCGGGGGCTGCCGCCTCTTCCATCATTGCCACCGGGCTGTCGGCGGCGCTGTCGGCCTCGAACGTCTCCTCGGCGACAGGCGCGGCTTCTTCCTCGGCAACGGGCGCTTCCTCCGCATCGGCGGGCGCGGCTTCCTCGGTCTCGAAGCTCTCGTCCGTCTCGGCGACTTCAGTGGACGCCTCATCCGCTTCCGGACTTGCCAGTTCCTCAGGAGCCTCCTCAGGAGCCTCTTCGGCGTCGCTCGCGTCGGCGGATGCCTCGGCTGGCTCCTCGGCGCTGGCGTCGGCCTGGTCGGCCTCCTCGGCGGCTGGGGCAGCCTCCTCCTGGGACGGCGCGGCTACCTCCTCGTCAGCGGGCGCTTCCGCTTCTAGCGCGGCTGACGCCTCATCCGATGGAGTCGCCTCCGCCGTGTCGGAGACCTCCATCGCCGAGGTCGCGTCGGCCGGCGCTGGCTCGGCGCTCTCCGTGACGGCTGGCTCGCTGTCTTCCGCCTCAGCGGCTTCGGAGGCTTCTGGGCTGGCCTCCGCCCCCTCTGCCTCCGCCGTCTCGTCGGCCTGGTCGGCCTGGTCGGCCTCGTCGGCGCTGGCGGTCACTTCCTCGGTGGACTCCTCACTCAGCGGTTCCGCCTCGGCGGGCGCGGCCTCCTCCGCCTCTGCCTCGTCTCCGGCCTCGGCCAGCGACGTGTCGTCGGCGGGCGCGGCCTCGTCGGCGGGCGCGGCCTCGTCGGCGGACGCCTCAGCGGGCGCTTCGTCTGCCGCAGCCTCGGCGGGCGCTTCGTCTGCCGCAGCCTCAGTCGGCGCTTCGGCGTTGGATGCCAGCGCGGCCAGCGTGTCGGCGTCCGCGAGCGGGGCCGTCGCTTCGAGCGCGGGCGCCTCAGCGGCGTTGGCGGAACTGCTGGAGGCGGCGTGGCTCGTCAGCAGCGAGGTGAGTCGCTCCATAGCTGATGAGACGGCCTGGGCCATCTCTTCGAGCGCTCCAATCGTGGAGTGGATGAGTCCTTCAACGGGATGCTCGGCTGGCGCTTCAGCGGCTTCAGGCGCAGCCTCAGGCGCAGCCTCAGGCGCAGCCTCGGCGCTGGCTTCGGGCGCGGCGTCCGATGGCGCGTCGGCTTCCTGCTCGGCGCTGGTGGCGTCTGTCGAATCTTCGGCGGGCGCGGATGAGACGGCTATAACCGTATCTTGCGGCTCGGATGCGGCCTGCGCCTCCTCGGCCGGGGCCTCGTCGGCGCTATCGGCAGAAATTGCGTCGTCTGACGGCGCGATCACATCGGTTGCGGGCATCGCGGAATCGTTGCTGTTGTCTGCGGGTTCCATGCTGTGTCCCTCTTGGCGAACGTTGGCGCGCGGCGGCGCGCGGCGATCTCTTCGATGGTTCGTCAGGACGCTGGTGGTGCTGAGAGACTGGAGCCACTGGAATCGGGGACGCGCGGCCACGGTGTGCGCGCAGACCATGTCGCCGGGCCTGAGCGTCCTGGAATCCTGGCGCTGGGCCGACGGCGCTCATGCCGTCAGCGGTGACACGCTACATCGTCTGGCGCTACTCATGCGTGCGCTACGTGGTCGTGCAATTTGGTCAGGACGCGCTGCGCGTACGTGCGATCACCGGCCTGGTCGTCGTTGACCATCAGTGACGCTGAGACGGGGAACCTGGGTCTCGGTGCGCCGAACAGACGAGCGCGTCGCCGTGACCGCGCATCACCGCGAGACATCATCGTCGCGCGGTGCGTGGGTCGTGGGCGTAGCGCGCATCGCGTGGCGCACAGCCGGAGTTGCCTGGGTCTGGTCTGGCCTGGTCCGGCTCGATCTGGCTTGTGCTAGCTCGGCGCGCATTCGGCGCCGTTGCGCGTCGCGGCTGAGCGACCACATGATCCATGCGTGCGCGCCCGAGGCGCCCCCACTCGCGCGTTAGCGGGATGCCAGACAGCTCGATGCGATTCGATTTTCACGCCCGCTCAAGCCAGAAAAAGGGCGCACGAATCCGCGAACTGGATGACGATCCAGCCACGAACAGTGAAAGCGATCAGACACAGAACAAGGGGATGGCGCTGAGCAACCGGCAAGGACGTTGAATGCGCCTGGAAAGGGGGGAGGCTCGCGTCACCTGCGGACGCCTCCCGGCAATCAAAGTATACGTTTGACAAGCTCAACCGTCAAGCCAATTGCCGAGCAATTCCGACGTGTTGATAGCAGTCTCTGAGAATTGTTTCACTGCTCGCCCGGTGACGCTCGCGTTCAGCCGCCGCCGGGCGATTGGCGCGACTCGATTCAGTGTCGCGCGCCAATCGCCCGCAGATGGGGCAGCGCCAGCGCCAGATTCTCCAGTGTCAGTCGCGGATTGGCATTGACATCCATCGAGGCCAGCGCGGCCAGCAACTGCGTGAGGTACACGCGCGCTGGCTCCGGGCCAATCGCGGCGCCAACCCGCGCAGCCTCGGCGCGCGCCGCGCCCACCGAGGTCAGCGCGTGCGCGCCGTTGGCCGCCAGTGTCACATCGCGCCACCAGCCGATCCACACGTCCAGCGCCGCGCGCGCCGAGGCGTTGTCGGAGCCGATGGCGGCGACGCTGCGCAGGCGCTCGTCAGCGGGCGCCGAGACCAGCGCGACGATGCGCTCCAGCAGACGCTCGCGCTCGGCCTGCTCCTCGGGCCGCTCGAGCGCGCGCACCGCCCAGCCCAGCCGCCCATTGGCCAGCCCCGCCAGCCGCGCCGCCGCCTCAGGCGCCACACCCCAGCGCTCTTGCAGCGCCTGGCTGACCTGCTCGAAGCTGAGCGGACGCAGCGCCACGAGCTGGCAGCGCGAGAGGATCGTCGGCAGCACAGTATCGGCGTCTGCCGCCAGCAGCAGGAAGATGACCCCCTCCGGCGGCTCTTCCAGCATCTTCAGCAGCGTATTGGCGCCGCTTTCCTGCAGCCGCTCGGCGTCGGGGATGATGACGATGCGATAGGCGCTCTCGGTCGGCGCGAGGTTGGCCAGATGTAGCGCCTCGCGCACATCGTCAATCCTGATCCAGCGCTTGCCTTCGGCTGGCTCGATCAGCGTCAGGTCGGGATGATTGCCATGCGCGAGCTTGCGGCAGGCGGCGCACTCGCCGCACGCCTCCGACTCGCCCGGCTGGCGGCGCTGGCAGAGCGCGGCCTGCGCTAGCGCCATCGCCAGGGTGAATTTGCCGACGCCCGCTGGGCCATGCAGCAGGTAGGCATGGCTCAGGCGTGCGCTGGCCAGCGCACGCTCCAGCGTGGCCTGCGCCTGCGCGTTCCCGACGACATCTCGCACCTGCGCCGCTCCTCGTTGTGATCCAGCTGTGACGCGCCGCGCCCGGCAGGTTGGCGCGGCCTCGTCCCTGCATGATACATTCTTTTGAAGGGCCATGCGAGCGCTCTGGCGGGTAGATTTGGCCCTGAGGCGGGGAATGCCGCGGAGTCGCAGCGCGAGAGGAGTCGGCTATGGCGGACGAGATCATCGAGATCCCGCTGTTCCCACTCAATCTGGTGCTGTTCCCCGGAATGGTGCAGCCGCTGCACATCTTTGAGCCGCGCTATCGTGAGATGACGCGCTTCTGCCTCGACTCCAACATTGCCTTTGGCGTCACGCTGGCCACCCCTGAGAGCGAGTTCGGCCACGAGCAGCCCGAGCGCTTCGGCACGCTGGCGCGTATCGCCGACTATCAGCGTCTGCCCGATGGGCGCTACAATCTCATCACCGTCGGCGTGCAGCGCTTCGAGGCGCTGGAGCTGTGCCAGGATAAACCCTACCTCAGCGGCAAAGTGCGGCTGCTGCCCGAAGACATCGGCGCGGGTGACATCGCCAGCCTCACGCTGGAGGCGCGCAGCCTGTTGGACGACTACCTCAGCCTGGTACTCTCCATCATGGAGGGCGGCGAGACGAGCATCGCCGTCCCCAAAGACACCGTCGAGCTGTCGTATTTCATCGCCGTCTGCCTGCCCTGCGAGGATGTGGTCAAGCAGACGCTGCTGGAGGCGCAGACGGCGGTGGACCGTCTGACGCGCGAGCGCGAGCTGCTGCGCATCGAGATCGCGGCCATCAGCACGCAGATCCTGAACGGCGCGACCAACGGCTGCGCCGACGAGGAAGCGCCCCCCGACCGCAGCCACCTGAACTGAGGGAGTGGATAGCGGAGCGCGCTCTGGCGGGTAAACCCGCAGCTAAGTGGCCTGCGGGCCGCGAAGCCTGCCTCCGCAGGCTAGGACTTGGCATCGCGAGGCCCAGCCCGCGCAGGCGGGCTTTGCGGCGGCACGCCACTTAGCTGCGGGTTTACCCGCCCGTGGCCTGGCCGTCAGAAGTTCTGGTCGTAGCTGCTGATCCGCCAGCCCTCGCCCGCCTGCGCTAGCGTGACGTGCGCGCTTACGGCGGGCGCCGCGCCACGCCGCAGGTTGAGGGTGAGGCTCGCCACGCCGTCGCTCTGGCTGGCGACGGTGGCCGCACAGGTGGTGACG